>CAZCTE010000045.1:0-8656 GCA_964501395.1 uncultured Atopobium sp. | reverse complement strand
CACCCTCCCAACGAAAGCGCTCTAGGAGCGCGGCATGCACCACGCAGCGGCAACCTCTCCCCTACAGGAGACGGAGGCGCCCGTCGGCGGCAATCTCGAGCGTCAAATCGGCCGGGAGGCTCTCCCGGAGCACGCGTCGCACGTTTGGGGCATCACTCGACTCGTAGAACGCCTCGGCGTCAGCACGCGCCATGCCCCCCGCCACCTTGCGCCCCACGAGCCGGCTTCGCAGCATCCCCTCGTCTGCCCTGAGAAAGACCGTGAGGTCGGCGAAGTTGGAGAGGTCACGCCAGCGCGGCTCATCCAGCAGCAGATAATTGCCCTCGACGAGCACCACCTCCCCCGTCACCTCAAGGGCGTCCGGCCGCACGTCATGGAGGCGGCGGCTGTAGCCGGGCCAGCGGATGGCTCCCGACGAACGCCGGGTCCGCTCGATCATCTCGGCAAGCGACTCCACGTCGAAAGTCTCGGGCGCCCCTTTCACCGCGCGAAGAAGAGGACGCGACGCGCCCCCTCCCAGGTGGTGCGCATCGAGATAGGCGTTGGGATAGTGAAGCCCGTCCATGCCGACAGCGCACAGCGCCACCGCTCCGGGCACCTCGGGGGCAAGCCCCTCGAGCAGCGCGGCGAGGGTTGACTTGCCCGAGCCGGGCGGGGCCGCCAGCAACACGATCGTACGTGCGGCGTCGCCGCGACGCCGGCGGGCCGCATCGGCATCGGCAACGGCGCGCAGCAGCGGCACGAGCGCCTCCGCGACATCCTCGTCATGGTACTCAGCCGTAACCGGCAGCTCATTGACCATGACCTTCCTACGCATGCCGCCCTCCCTCCACGCTGGTCACGGGCGCATCATGCCAGACCGAGATCCTCGAGCACTCGCGCGACACCCGCCTCGCTGGCCGGCGGCGCAACAATGTCGGCAGCGTCGCGCACCAGCTCGCTCGCCGTCCCCATGGCCACGGCGAGATCGGCAACCTCGAACACCGAGAGGTCGTTCTCGGAGTCACCAAAGGCAATCACCCTGGACGGCCGCATGCCCAGCGCGTTGAGCAGCGCCCGGGCGCCCGAGCCCTTGCTGCATCCAGGCATTACTAGCTCATGGCAACCCTCCCCCACGTCGTAATAGCAGAGACGCTCGGTGAGAAACGGGCTCGAGCGAAACGCCGCAAGCGACTTCTGACGAAAGTCCACCTTGGCGAGGCCGTAGGCGCGAATCTCTGGCGTGAGGTCGACGACGTCATGCACCAAGACGCCACCCCAGTCATCCTCGGGACTGTCAGCGGAACACACACATATGGTTCCGGTCGTACCTTGGAAGAGCGCGTCCATACCCACGCGCCGCATCTCTGCGACCATGCCGGTAAGCAGGCCGTCCGAAAAGCTCCGGTCAACGACCGTGACCTGTCCGAGCACCACATGGGCGCCATCGAGCGTAACGGAGCCGGCAAACGGTAGTCGAGCGACGCAGGCGTCCACCGCACACAGCCCGCGTCCGGTACTCAGCACGGCGACGTTGCCGCGCTCGACGAAGCGCCCGACCGCGCGGCATACCTCGTCCGCCAAGATAGCCCGCCATCCAGTCCCGGGGGTGCGATACGTAAGCGTTCCATCGATGTCGAAAAAGGCGACGGCGGAACGCTCAGAGGGGGCGCTACTCGTCATCCTCGCAATCCTCTACCCGGCACTCGTTCATGAACACCATCTGCTGGCGTGCCCGCTCAATAGTGGCGCGGACGAACTCGGTCGTGAGCGATCCCGTCTCGAGGGTAAGCTCGAGGCAGCACGCCACGTTGACCCCCGCGACGAGAAACACGCGGTCAGAGATGTAGGGCGCAAAGGCTTGGTTCACGCTGCCCTGCATGATGTCGGTAAGGACGAGCACCTCGTCATCGGGCGCAACTGTTGAGAATATCCGGCGCACCGTCTCGTCGAGCGGGGCCTCGTCGACGTAGGCGCTCACCGCAACGATGTTCTCAACGCCACCGATGAACTCGAGCGTATCCCGCAGGCCATCGGCGAAGCGGTGGTGGGACGCAAGTATCACATGTCTCACAGCAACTCCTCACACTCGTCAAGAAGGTACCATGCGGGGTGATGCCAACCAGTGCCGGCTGCCCTCATGGGGAGGCCCTTTCTCAAACGCCTGGGCGGCCGGAAGCGGGCTCGGCCGCCCAAGACGAGCAAATCGGCTGCCTGCGCGGCGCCTAGGCGAGAACGCCCGTTACGGCGCCCAGCATCGAAACCACGATGATGGCAAGAATCAGCACGTTCATGCTGACCTTCTTCTTGAGCGCCGTGTAGCAGATGAAGGTTGCGAGGAGCGGAAGCAGGCATGGCAGGATTGCGTCGAGCACGTCCTCCTGCACGGACAGCGCGACGTCACCCATCTGGAAGTTTAGGCCGCAGGTGATGGTAACCACCGATGGGATAAGCGCGCCGACGACCGTAAGGCCCATGACCGAGATGGCCTCGGTGAAGACCGTAATCTTGTCGGCCAGCCTGGTGATGAGCTTGGTGCCAAAGTTATAGCCATAGCCCCAGAAGCTGCAGATGCGCCAAGCAAGGAACGCAATGCCATAAAGGGCCTGGATGATCATGCCGAAGAGGTTGCCGCTCTGAGCCATGTAGGCCGAGATGGAGCCGAGGATTGTGGGGATGAGCACCCAGATGATCGTGTCGGCGACGCCAGAGAGCGAGCCCATGAGACCGACCTTGAGATCCTGCACGGCCGGGAGGCCATCGTTGTGACGCTGGTCTTCGATGGCCAGGCCGGCGCCAAGCAGCAGGCCGGCGACGGGCGGGGTCACGTTGAAGTAGCGGTACGCATACTCGAGGGATTCCTTCAGGCCCTCTTCATCTCCACGGTAAATCTTCTGGAGCGCGGGCCAAGTCGCGTAGACGACCGAGAGGGCCTCTTGGTAGGTGTAGCTATACGTCGAGATGGTGATGTTCCAGCGACGAGCTACGCGGCGCAGGTCCTTCTTGGTAAGAACGGGCTCATAGGTGCCGTCGGGACGCTTCTGCGGGATTTCCGTCATATCGACGTTCTTGGTGGTTTCGTTACTCATCTTCAAGCTCTCCCTCCGTTGCAACGGTGGCGCTAGCGAGGTCATTGGCGTGCAGCTTGTAGTACTCATAAGCGCACGCAATGCCGATTAGGGCAACAGGCAGGACGGACAGGCCGACGAACGACGACAGGACGTAGCCCACGATGAGGAAGCTGATGAACTTCTTTGCGGGCATGAAGTTAAGCAGCATCGCCATGCCGACAACGGGGAGCATGCCGCCGGCGATCGAGAGTCCCGTGGTAAACCAGTCAGGCATAGCCTCGAGGATGAGATTGACGATATCGACACCAAAGTAGACGGCAATGAACACGGGCACGAACGAGAAGATGCCGTAGACAACGGGGCCGAGGTAGATGGTGCGTAGCATCATCTTGTAGTTGCCCTTACGCGCGAAGTTCTGGGACCACTTCCCCACAAAACCGTTGAAAATCTTGCAGATGATGTCGGTCTGCATGAAAAGCATGCCCACAGCCACGCCCACGGCGAGACCAACGGAGAAGTCTTGACCGGTAAGAATCGCTATGGCCGTACCGATCATGCCCGCCTTGTTATAGTCGGGGACCGACGAGCCGCCCAGCCCAGCGACGCCAAAGGACATGAGCTGAACGGCCGCACCCATCTGCAGGCCGGTCATCGGATCACCGAGCACAAGGCCAACGAGCCATGACGGCAGAACGTACATGAAGGCAAAAGTCTGGGACGTGAGCGTATCAAGTCCGAAGAAGGTGGCGATCACGGCGACCGCCAGAGACTCAAACAGCATCGTCGCACCTCTCTTACAGGTCGATGAACTTGGACAGGGGCTCGGGATGCTCGGAGGGGACGTAGCGCACTTCTATCCTGGTGCCTGACGACGCAATCTTCTGATAGACAGGGATGTCGGTCTCGGGGATGCATGCGCGACGGCTGATCTTGATAAATCCAGGCTTCTCCTCCAGCTCAACGGTGCCGCCAACAACGAGCGCGGGAATCTTCTGCCCCTGCTCAACCAAATCAGCGAAGGTCTGCGGATCCTGGGCAATGACCATGACGGTGTGCCCGTCGTACTTCCCCGCCTTGAAGTTGGCGTACGCGGTCTCATGGTTGATGATTGAGAGGGCACAGCCCGTGGAGGGCCGCGACATCTTCATGGCCGCCTTCTTGGCGGGGTCCCCCGCAACGCCGTCATCGATGACCATCACGCGCTGAGGATGAAGCTCCGGCACCCACATCGTCGCAACGATGCCATGCAGGAGCCTGTTGTCGACGCGTCCCGCGATAATGCCCATATGCCTGCTCTCCTTTCTCCTGTCTCGGGTCTCGAAATCGACCGGCCTCCCGGTCCTTCCACACCATTTGTCACGTGTTCCTTCACTCATCCCCGCAGGCACCACCTCCCGCCGGTCGTTGCCGGGCATCTGACATTTCCCTGATATAGGCGTACACGTAGGCGATCTCGCTCACAGGCACCTCGACTCGGTAGCGTCGGCAGATGCCCGCGAAGCTCTCCCGGAACCGCGAAACGAAATCGGCGTGTTCGACGACAAAGGCCTCCTCATCTGGGAATGACTCAATCGGCGTCCTCGTCACGAGGCGCTCAACAAGACAGCAGAGGTGGACGTAGAGGCCCGTGATCATGCGCGCCCCTATCTTCTCCCCGCTGAGCCCCTCGAGGCACCGAATGGCATGGTCAACCTCGGCAAACAGCGTCTCTGGATTGAGAATCGTGATGGACTTGATCACGTTCTGGAGCGTGAGGTTCTTCAGCAGGTTGGCGTGCAGCGCCTGGATGCCCTCGCAGCCAAGATCGGCGGCAAGGACCCGGTCAAGCTGCTCGGAGAAGCCATTGAAGAGCAGCTCCTCGAGCGGCACGAACGGCATGCCCTTGATGCCCGGGTCTGCCGTGCCCACGACTGCGCGCACTTGGTGGCGCGAGAGCAGCAACGAGTCGGTGCCATTGCGCACAAGGTCGGCGTAGTCGCCGGTTATGAGCTGGACCGATGTCTCCTGCGGCAAGCTTTCGGCGAACAGGCGCCGAACCTTGTCGGCCGCGTCGGGGCCCGTCTCAAAGCAGAAGACAATCGCGCCCTCGCCGCGAGCGCCAGGAATGACGCGCCAGCTCGGCGCGCAGACATCGGAGCATGAGTCGAGAGTCGAGTGCAGGTCCTCGTTGGCCGCAATCGAGGCACCCACCTCGAGTGCCAGCCCCGTGGAGACGTTGTTCACCACGTAGAGGTCGGCGGAGGTCATCCCAGAGAGGTACGTATCGACATCCTCGAGCGAGCCCATGTCGACGAGGAGGACAACGGTGCGGCAGTGGGGGAATTTGGCAAGCAGACGACCAAGCGGGGCCACGAGGTCCTGGAGGCTGTCATCGTAGGTGAGGTCCACGGCCTCGTAAACGCGCCTGCGCAAGATGCGGTTGGCCGCGTCGGCAATGCTCGAAGCCGTTGAGTAACCGTGGCAGATAACCACGCCGAGGCACGGACGGCCCTCGGAGGAGCCTACAACCTCATTGACCTCGAGGAGGAGCATGACGCGACTTACGGCGTCAAGCTCGAGACCGAGCGCCGAGCGCACCCCGGCCTCCATCTGAGCGCTGATAGCCGCCGCAACCTTGTGGCTGTGCGCAAGCGTCTCGTGCATGGCGTCGAACTTATCCGACTCCTGCTGGCGCCATGACGAGTCGCCAACCCCGTCCCAGAGCTGCAGCGAGAGCGACTGCGCGAGCACGCGGGCGCACTTGCGGGAAATCTCAATGTTGTACGTGCTGTTCACGTTATCGACGACGCCTGTGAGCACACTCTCGTAGGTGGCAACGCGCATGCCGGCCACGCGACGCTCGAAGGCCAGGAAGTCCTGGTAGAACTCCATGGTGGCCGTCGCCGAGGAGACGAAGTCCTCGAGCCGGATGCTACCCCCACAGAATGCGTCGTAGGCGCTCACGACTTCGGAGAAGTAGCTCAACAGGCGATCCCTTATGTAGGGCTCTCCAGAACGATCGACCTTATCTCCACTCACGAGCTTGTCGTCGTCCTCCTGAGCCGTCGACGAGCCAAGAACGCCGGCCGGCAGGTTCCAGTTGCGAATGATGAGGCGTCCCCCACGATGGTCGAGGTACGCCTCGGCGCAGCAGGAGCGGATGCAGGCGCGCAGACCGTCCACGTTGTCACGGAAGTCGGCCTCCACGAGGTTGCGCAGGGCACCGCGACTTATGGACACGTTTGCGCCCACGCGCCGCCCCTCGACGCGCAGGAAGTGCATGATGAGGTCGTTGCGCTCGTCCTCGGTGCGATCGCGCAGGGCCGGAACGCTTGCCACAATCGGGATGTGGTGCGCGAGGCGTTCGCGCAGGGCGGGGTCGGCATCGGGCGGCACCGAGAGGATAAGGCGAGGGGCGCGACGGACGTCGGAGGAGCCGCCGGTAGATGAGCCGAGTCCATGAAGCCATGAGATCACAGCCTCTTGCGCAGCGTGCGGCAGGCGCTCGAGGTGCTTGAGGTAAATCACGCCACCGTCCTCGCGGCCGATGACGCCGGGCGCGGCGTCATCGCCGAAGAAGGTGCTGCGGAAGCCCTCGTCGTCACTGACGTAGAGCGAGCCATCGACGACCTTGAACTCGGCCTTGGGGTCAACGACGCCCTCGTCGATACCATAGAGGTGGGCGAGGCGCGCGAGCGTGGTCTTGCCCGTCCCACTCTCGCCAACCAGAAGCGCGGGCAGGCCCGAAGGCGGGTACTTCATGGCGGCCTTGAGCTGCGTGACGCAGGGGCCAAGGCTGCGATCGTAGCCAATCGCACGCTCGAAGTTGGGCTCCTCGCGAATGCCGAGCTCAGCGAAGAGCTCCTCAAACGAGGCGTACTCGCCCCTCTTGATTTGCTGCTGGAAGTACAGCTCGAAGCCCGCGCGATGAAAGTAGAGGACCGGGCGGGCACTCACCTTCACGACCGCGCCCTCGCGCACAAAGTCGTTCAGGTACTGTGACGCAAGGTTGCGCGAGACGTTGAGCTCAGCTGCAATGGCGGCTGTCGAGAAGCGCGGGAAGTTGTCGAGCGAGACCTCGCGCGTAAGTCGCTCGAGGTAATCGAGAAGCTCGGTTTTGGTAGTGGACGTTGCCATGGACCCTCCTCTGCACGCCAAAGCTTACGTGCTTGATTCCACGGATTGGCCACGGTTGGCACGTTTCGTCAGTACTGGGCATCTTTCGACGTAACCACTATTTGGGGGGACGGCAGGAGGACGGTTTCGACAATGCTTCTCGACAGATTCATCACATGGTCAAGCGAAGGCGGCCTGACATGGCAAGCGCGCCCCGGGAACGGAGCGCGCTTGCCAAACATGAGGGGGCAGCCGCCGGGATGCTCCCCGAAAGAGCGATGGCTCAGGCCGGCCTTGCCGACACGGTTGGGCTAGACGGGAGGCAGCGTGAGGAAGGTGAAGGCATCACCCGACTGGACAAAGCTTACGGGCACCGCACCGGCGAGAAGTTCGGAGATCCAGCCCACGATGAACTTCATGCCCGGCTCCTCGCCGTTGAAGTGGCCGAGATTGATAATCACGCGCGGATGGCCAAGCTGGGCGGCATCGCGGACGTACTCGGCGGCCGTGAAATCCACGCACTCCATCGCGATGTAGCAGTCGATGCCGTCGAACTCGAGGGCTCGAATGGCCGGCAGGTCATCATTGCCGAACAGGTGAAACGGAACGCGAATGCGGCTCACGGAGGCGTCCGGGTCCCCGACGATACGGCAGCCTGTGACGCCCGCGCGACGCACCACGTGCTCGGCAACCTCGCGAGCCGGCCGTGCGGGAATCACGTAGTCCATGCAGGAGAGCTCGTCCGGCACGAGGTAATCCTCCCAGCCAAGCTCCTTGGCAAGTCCGTAGAAGATGCCGTCTCGATAGGCGCCGTCCGGCCCCACCGGCACACCGGCATGAATGTGGTCGTGAAAGCGCCAGACGGTGATGCCGCCTTCGTCGAGCAGGGCAGCCTTCTCCTGATAGGTGGGCCAGTCCTTGAGCGGCTCGTTGTGCATGTGGTTCCAGAAGATCGACTCGTGCGTGATAATCAGGTTGGCGCCGCGGCGGGCCGTCTCGCGAATCACGTCGACGGAGGCAAAGCACGTGGTCACGATGCCGGTGCACTCCTTGTCCGTACTGCCGTGGATGACGATGTCGCGCGTGGTGGCGGGGTCGATCTTCTCGCCCCACATCTCGTCGAGCGTGCTGGCGCAGATCTTATCGATGACCTCACTGATACGCATGGTGCCTCCTTGACGTTGTGCGCAATGCGCGGTGCGGGACCCGTGTTGTCATTGTTTCTCATCAGGAGGCGCGAGCAATTCACCGCGGTGGGCGAATGGCACGGAGGACGATCGCATGGAAATGTCGAGGGCAGCGCGAGCAACGAGGCCCTTGCCGAGCAGCGCGTCGAGGAGGGGCGTTGAGTGTCGAGCGGTTGGCTGCAGGCGTCGAAAGGGGCCGTAGGCTGGAAATCGGCGAGCGGCGCCCATGGAGAAAAGGGCGGACATACGCTTTGGGGCGCCGAGGGAGCGCAAAAAGGGGCCGCCGGCACACCGCCGACGGCCCCAACATTTGCGTGGTCGGGT
>CAZCTE010000044.1:0-8851 GCA_964501395.1 uncultured Atopobium sp. | reverse complement strand
AGAGGAGTCCTGCCATGAAGCAAGGTATCCACCCCGACTACGTGGAGTGCACCGTTCGCTGCACCTGCGGCAACACCTGGACGACCCGTTCCACCAAGAAGGAGATCGTGGTCGACCTCTGCGACAAGTGCCACCCGTTCTACACGGGCCAGCAGAAGCTCGTGGACACCGGCGGTCGCGTCCAGCGCTTTGCCGACAAGTTCGGTGGCGCCGCCGCCGCGCAGCTGAAGAAGGCCGAGGAGGCCAAGGCTGCCAGGGCCGCCAAGGCCGCCGAGGAGGCCGCCGCCAAGAAGGCCGCCAAGGAGGCCAAGGCCGCCGAGAAGGCCAAGCGCGCTGCCGAGTACGCCAAGAAGGCCGAGGCCGAGGCCGCCAAGGCTGCTGCCGCCGCCGAGAAGGAGGCCAAGGCCGAGGAGGCCGTCGAGGCCGCTGCCGAGCCGGAGGCCACCGAGGCCGAGTAGCCTAACCACCACGTCGGAACCGGACGCCCCGTCCCCCTGCCGCGCGCGAGGGGCGGGGCGTCTCGCTGTGTGGTGTGTTTGCCGCGCATCCCAGGCAGTCGGGGTATCATTGAGGGCCATTGGGGCAAGATCTCGAGGGAGGCACCGTGTACCTGCGGTTTGACATGCTCTAGCTGTGTCCGTGACGCCCGGCGCCCCGGCGCGCCAACCAGCCCCGGCAATGCGGACAAGAAGGAGATTCCCGTGCGAGACAAGCTCTTGAAGATCATCCGGGCCTACGAGGAGCTCGAGAAGAAGCTCATGGACCCCGACGTGGTGTCCAACCCCAAGGAGTACGCGCGCCTTGCCAAGGAGCACGCGAGCCAGTCGGAGCTCGTGGCCAAGGCCCGCGCGTATCTCGGCGCGCTCGACGACATCGAGGCGGCCAAGGAGATGCTGCACGAGGCGGACGCGGACGAGAAGGCCATGCTCCAGGAGGACATCGCGTCCAGCGAGGCCAAGCTCCCCGGCCTCGAGGAGGACATCAAGTTCCTCCTCATCCCCGCCGACCCCAACGACGAGAAGGACACCATCGTGGAGATCCGCGCCGGCGTGGGCGGCGATGAGGCGGCCATCTTCGCCGGCGACCTCTACAAGATGTACCAGCGCTTCTGCGACGGGCGCGGCTGGAAGATCCAGCTCCTCTCATCCAGCCCCTCCGAGGCGGGCGGCTTCAAGACCATCGAGTTCAAGGTCGCGGGCGACAGGGTCTACTCCGTGCTCAAGTACGAGTCCGGCGTGCACCGCGTGCAGCGCGTTCCCAAGACCGAGAGCCAGGGCCGCATCCAGACCTCCACGGCCACCGTGGCGGTGCTCCCCGAGGCCGACGAGATCGACATCCAGATAGACCCCTCCGACCTCCGCATCGACACCTACTGCGCCTCCGGCCCCGGCGGCCAGTGCGTCAACACCACGTACTCCGCCGTGCGCATCACCCACCTGCCCACCAACACGGTGGTGCAGTCCCAGGACCAGCGCTCGCAGATCCAGAACCGCGAGGTGTGCATGCAGATGCTGCGCGCCCGCCTCTACGAGATGGAGCTCGAGCGGCAGCAGGCCGAGCAGGGCGCCGCGCGCCTCTCGCAGATCGGCCACGGCAACCGCTCCGAGAAGATCCGCACCTACAACCAGCCGCAGGACCGCGTGACCGACCACCGCATCGGCTTCAACGGGACCTACAACGGCGTCCTTCTCGGCGACGCGCTCTCGAGCGTCATCGAGGCGCTCGCGGCCGCCGAGCGCGCCGACAAGCTCGCGCAGGCGGTCTAGCCGGTGTCGCGCGACGAGCTCTGGACCGTCAAGCGCGTCCTTGACTGGACCTGCGGCTACCTGGAGCGCAGGGGCGACGAGCACCCGCGCCTCTCGGCCGAGTGGCTGCTCTCCAACGCCACCGGGCTCTCCCGGGTGGAGCTCTACGTCAACTTTGACAGGCCGCTCGACCCCGGCGAGCTCGCGGACATGCACGCCGCGATCGAACGCCGGGCCTCGGGCGAGCCGCTGCAGTACGTGACCGGCGAGATGCCGTTCCGCCACATCGTGCTCAGGTGCGAGCGCGGCGTCCTCATCCCGCGCCCCGAGACGGAGGTCCTCGTGGACGCCGCCCTCGAGGGCGTGGACGCGGCCCTCGCCAGGCGGGACGCGAACCCCACCGAGAACGAGGGTCCCGAGAAGGGCGAGCGGGGCGGCGAGCCCGAGGGGCCGGACGGCGTGCGCGTGCTCGAGGTGGGCACCGGCACCGGCTGCATAGCCCTCTCGCTGGCCTCGGAGCGTCCCGGCACCCTCGTCACGGCGACCGACCTCTCGGAGCGCGCCGTCGACCTCGCGCGGAGGAACCGCGCGGCCCTGCATCTCGACGATGTCGTGGACCTGGCCCTCTGCGACCTGGCTTCCGGTGTGGATTCGGACCTCATGGGGAACTTCTCCGTGCTCGTCTCCAACCCGCCGTACGTCCCCACCCGCGTGCTGCGGGAGGAGGTCCCGGCCGAGGTCGCCGACTTCGAGCCTGAGCTCGCTCTCGACGGCGGCGAGGACGGGCTCGACGTGTTCCGCCGCCTGCTCGACCTGGCCCCGGAGGCGCTCGAGCCGGGCGGCATGCTCTGCGTGGAGCTCTACGAGGGCTCGCTCGACCAGGCCGCCGACCTCGTGCGCGCCCGCGAGGGCTGGGCGCGCGTGGAGGTGCGCGAGGACCTCACGCACCGGCCGCGCGTGCTCGTTGCCGTGAGGGAGGGCTAACCGTGCTTGAGGTCGTTTCCGTGAGGGAGGGGTGGCCATGTCCCAGGTCGTGACCGTGAGCCAGGGGAACCCGAGCCCAAAGGCCGTGTCCCGCGCGGCCGAGGTGGCCCGCTCGGGCGGCGTGCTCGTGCTGCCCACGGACTCCGTCTACGGCCTCGCCTGCGCGGCGACCCCGGGCAACCCCGCCCACGGGCGCATCTTCGACATCAAGCGGCGCGACCGCGCCCAGACGCTCCCGTGGTTCGTGGCGGACGTCGCCGACCTCGACGTCTATGGCGAGAAGGTCCCGGATTGGGCGCATCGCCTCGCCGCGTCCCTCTGGCCTGGTGCCCTCACCCTCGTGGTGCGCGCCTCCTCGGCGGTCCCGCCCGAGTACGCGCAGGGCGGGCCGTGCGGCCCCACCATCGCGCTCAGGGTCCCCGGCTCCGAGCTCTGCCGCCAGATCGTGCGCACCCTCGGCGCCCCGCTCGCGCAGACGAGCGCCAACACCCACGGCATGCCGGCCGCCACCTCGGCGGGCGCGCTCGAGCCCGCCGTGGCAAAGGCCGCGGACCTCGTGCTCGACGCGGGCCCCGCGCCCGTGGGCGTGGCCTCCACCATCGTGGACGCCACCGGTGACACGCCGCGCGTCCTGCGTGCGGGCGCCCTCGGCGAGGCCGAGGTCCTTCTCGCCGCGCGCTAATCGTTGCGATCTCCGAACCGGGGGAGGGGCGCCCCGCGGGCCGTGCTACATTTACGGGGATCGTCTCGTGCGCCCGCCGCGGGCGCCCCCTGCGAAGAAGGGAAGGCCTCCATGTTCTGCGAGCACCTGAGAGCGTCGGATCCCGAGGTATTCTCCACCATCGATGACGAGCTCCGTCGCCAGCGCTCCTCCATCGAGCTCATCGCCTCGGAGAACTTTGTCTCCATGGCGGTCCTGGAGGCGGTTGGCTCGCCCCTCACCAACAAGTACGCCGAGGGGCTCCCCGGCAAGCGCTACTACGGGGGGTGCTGGGCCGTGGACGAGGCGGAGAACCTCGCGCGCGACCGTGCCTGCAGGCTCTTTGGCGCGGGCTTTGCCAACGTGCAGCCGCACTCCGGCGCCCAGGCCAACTACGCGGCGCTCGCCGCGCTCGCCCAGCCGGGCGACACGGTCATGGGCATGGCGCTCGACAACGGCGGCCACCTCACCCACGGCTCCCCGGCCAACTTCTCCGGGAAGCTCTACCGGATCGTCTCCTACGGCGTGGATCCCACGACCGAGCGCATAGACTACGACGCCGTGGCCGCGCTCGCCGAGGCCGAGCGGCCCAGGGTCATCATCGCCGGTGCCTCCGCCTACCCCCGGACTATAGACTTCGAGCGCTTCGCCGAGATCGCGCACTCCGCGGGCGCCGCCCTCCTGGTGGACATGGCCCACATCGCCGGGCTCGTGGCAACGGGGCGCCACCCCTCGCCCGTCCCCTTTGCCGACGTCACCACCACCACCACGCACAAGACCCTGCGCGGCCCGCGCGGCGGTCTCATCCTCGCCAACGACCCCGACCTGGCCAAGAGGCTCAACTCGTCGGTCTTCCCCGGGACCCAGGGCGGCCCGCTCGAGCACGTGATCGCGGGCAAGGCGGTGGCCTTCGGGGAGGCCCTGCGGCCCGAGTTCGCGGACTACACGGACGGCGTCCTCGCCAACGCCAAGGCCCTCGGCCGCGGCATGGAGTCCCGCGGCCTGCGCCTAGTCTCCGGCGGGACGGACAACCACCTCCTGCTCGTGGACCTCACGCCGGCAGGAGACGTCACCGGGCGCGACGCCGAGCGCGCGCTCGACAAGGTGGGCATCACGGTCAACAAGAACACCATTCCCGGCGAGCAGCGCTCGCCCTTCGTCACGAGCGGGATACGCGTGGGCTCGGCCGCGGCCACCACGCGCGGCTTCACCGAGCAGGAGTGCGAGCGCATAGGCCAGCTCATCGGCGACGTCGTCAACGACATCGAGAACGCCGAGCTCGCCGACCGCACCTCCCTCGAGGTGCGCGAGATGCTCGCGGCGCATCCCCTCTACCCGGAGCTCTAGCGTCCGCGGGCGGCCCCGCCGCCCGCCCACGGACGCACCCCGCAGCGCGCAACCGCGTCAGCGCCCCCAGAAAGGAGCATGCATGTCCGTCACCGCCGAGGAGTTCGACACCAGCCGCTTCACGGTCATCGACCACCCCCTCGTCCAGCACAAGCTGCACATCCTGCGCGACAGGCGCACGAGCACCAAGCAGTTCCGCGAGCTCGTGACCGAGCTCGCCATCCTCGAGGGCTACGAGGCCATGAGGGACTTCCCGCTCGAGGATGTCGAGGTCGAGACCCCGCTGGAGAAGACCACCTGCAGGCGCATCGCCGGCAAGAAGGTCGCCATCATCCCCATCCTGCGCGCCGGCCTCGGGATGGTCGACGGCATCCTCGAGCTCGCCCCCTCCGCCCGCGTGGGCCACGTGGGCATGTACCGCGACGAGGTGACCCACGAGCCGCACCAGTACTACTGCAAGTTCCCGGCCGACATCGAGAGCCGCACCTGCCTCGTCGTCGACCCCATGCTCGCGACCGGCGGGTCGCTTACGGCCGCCATCAAGTTCCTGCGCGACGCGGGCGTACGCGACATCCGCTGCCTCACGCTCGTCTCCGCGCCCGAGGGCGTGCGCGCGACGCTCGACTTTGACCCGGACGTGCGCCTCTACACCTGCGCGCTCGACCGCTGCCTCAACGACGACGCCTACATCCTGCCCGGGCTGGGGGACGCCGGGGACCGCATCTACGGAACCAAGTAGGGCGCCAGGCGTTTGACTGGGCGCGCAGCCAAGCGCAGGGTCGCGCACGGAACCAAGGCCGCCCCGACGGCACATCCCCTGAGCAGGGGATGTGCCGTCTTTGTAAGAGTTTGGTCGCGCAAATGTGAGAAATGTGCGAGGGCGCGGAAACAGCCGCTTGACCTTTTTTGAGATTGAAATATAGTTCCTCCGCGTTTCAAAATCGCATGGAATCGCACGGACGGAAGACGGTGCATGGACCTTCCGGTGGCAGTAGCCTTTGGGGCCCTCTTCGGGCTCATGGGGTGCGTTGCCCCAGCGGCCCTCTTCGAGCGGGCCCTGGCGGGAGGCGCGGGCGTGAGCCTGGGGATGTGCATGGCGTCAATTCTTGTTTCGCTCGTAGCACTTACCGTCATCCTTCTCGTGGTGTACACTGCCGCGAGCGCCGGATTCCTTGAGTTCGGCTGTGCGATGGTCGCCTCGTTCCTGCTCTTCTGGGCGGTCGAGGCGGTTAGGGGCTGGCGTGCTGCCAACGGCAGAGGCTAGCTCGTGGGGAAAGGACATAGCGTGGACAGTCCTCTGGATAGTCTGGGCGATGAGGTCAACGAGCTGGTCTCGAGCTTTACCTCGCAGCCGATCTTCGGAAGCCTCGACACGGTAGGCTTCACGCAGTACTCGTTCTGGTTCGCGGTGGCGCTCATCCTGCTGTTGATCGTCCTCTTCATCTTCAAGAAGAAGCAGGCCGCGAGTCTCGTGCCCCAGGGCACCTTCGTCAACGGCGTCGAGTACGTCGTCGAGTTCGTCCGCGACGACATGTGCAAGGGCCTGCTCGGGGACAGCTGGAAGCGCCACTTCCCGTTCATCGCGACGGTCTTCCTCGTGGTGCTCGCCAACAACATCGTGGGCGTCATCCCGGGCTGCAAGCCCGGCACCGGCACCATCTCCATGACCGGCGCGCTCGCCCTGTGCTCCTTCGTCTACTTCATCGTCTGCGGCATCCGCAAGCACGGGGCGCTCGGCTACGCCAAGAGCCTGGCGCCTGCCGGCGTGATGTTCCCGCTCAACGCCATCGTCTGGCTCATCGAGGTCTTCTCGACGATTCTGCGCCTGGTGACCCTCGCGGTCCGACTCTTCTGCAACCTCTTCGCCGGCCACGTGGTCATGGGCACCTTCGCCATCCTGGCGTCCCTCTTCTTCGAGCCCATGGTCGAGGCCTTCTCCGCGGCCACGGCGCTCCAGGCCGGGGCGTCCCTTCTCTGGGTGCTCATCCTGATCGTCATCTACGCGGTGGAGATGATCGTGGCCGTGGTCCAGGCCTACGTCTTCGCGCTTCTCTCCGCCGTCTACATCCAGATCGCCGAGGCGGACGAGCACTAGGCGAGAACATCGGCTACTCGCGGCGCGTTCCGCAGTCATAGCACGGTCATAGCAGTTTTTGGTTTCAGGCTCGCCCCGCCAGCGCGCATCGCGCCGGGGCGAATGAAAAAGGAGGAATTGTGGGAGCTCTCGGAGTTATTGGTTACGGTCTCGGTGTTATCGGTGCCGGCGTCGGCATCGGCCTCGCCGCCTTCGGCGTCGCTCAGGGCATGGCTCGCCAGCCCGAGGTCCAGGGCCGTCTGTTCACGGTCTTCATTCTCGGCTCCGCCTTCGTCGAGGCCCTCGCCCTCATCGGCTTCGTCGTCAGCCTCATCGTCAACTAGTTGGGCTGGTCTTCGAGCGAGTTGGAGGCACGTATGAAGTACACACCCAGGCATGCCACGGCTGGGCTGGTCGCGGGGGGCGCCCTCATGACGCTCCTCGCCACGCCGAGCGTGGCGCTCGCCGAGGACTCGGCCGTGGGGGCGGAGATCCTGATCCCCAAGCCCGCCGAGTTCATCCCGGCGCTCATCGCCTTCCTCATCATCTTCGTGATCCTGGCCAAGTTCATCTGGCCGTCGGTCCTCCAGATGATGGAGAAGCGCCAGGACAAGATTCAGTCCGACCTCGACGCCGCCGAGCGCTCCAAGATCGAGGCGGCCGAGGAGGCCAAGGCATGCGAGGCCAAGTTGGTCGAGGCGCGGCGCGAGGCCTATTCCATCGTGTCCCGGGCCAAGAAGGAGGCCGAGGAGGAGCGCGCCCGCATCCTCGCCAAGGCCCATCGCGAGGCGGCCGACGTCATCGCCAGGGCGCACGACGCCGTGAGCGCCGAGCGCCACAAGGCCACCATCGAGCTCTCGAGCTCCGTCGTGGACCTCTCCGTCGAGATCGCGACCAAGATCATCGGGGAGAGCCTGAGCGAGGCCGACCAGCGCAAGCTCGCCGAGAAGTACCTCGCGGAAGTGGGTAGGCCCGATGGGAACTAAGCAGGCAGACGCCGAGAAGGTCGAGGCGTACACCCGGGCGCTCATGGAGGCCGCCCGCGCCGAGGGCCGGGCGAACGCCGACCTCGTGCAGTGGCAGCACGCGCGCAAGTTCTCGCCCGAGGTGCTCGAGACGCTCGCCGCCATGCAGCGCGAGGACGACCTGGCCCTCGTGGGCGAGGTTGCCAGGCGCTACAAGGAGCTGGTCGACGCCGAGGACGCCACCGTCTCGGTGACGGTGACGACCGCCGTCCCCATGGACGACGAGCTGCGTGGGAAGGTGCGGGCAAAGGCCCAGCAGGACCTCGGCCGGCCCGTCTACCTCGTCGAGCGCGTTGACCCGTCCATCATCGGGGGCATCATGCTCGAGGTGCGCGGCAAGCGCTACGACGCCTCCGTCCGCGCCCAGCTCGCAAACATTCGCAAGACGCTTTCCTCTTCGTTCATGGGAGGTGAGGAGAAATGACCGAGGTTATCAGCTCAAAGAAGATCATGGATACGCTGCGCGAGAACCTCGCGGCGATCAATTCCGTGGTCGACCGCCAGGAGGCCTCCGTGGTAACCGAGGTCGGCGACGGCATCGCGCGCATCTCCGGCCTCAAGACCGCGATGGCCGGCGAGCTCCTCAAGTTCACGAGCTCGTCCACGGGCCGCGACGTCTACGGCCTCGCGCAGAACCTCGACGTCAACGAGGTGGGCGCCGTCCTCTTCGGCGACGTCGAGGAGATCCGGGAGGGCGACGAGTGCCGCACGACCGGACGCGTCATGGACATCCCCGTGGGCCACGCCATGCTCGGCCGCGTGGTGAACCCCCTCGGCCAGCCCATCGACGGCCATGGTCCCATCAGCACCACGCACCGCAGGCCCGTCGAGTTCAAGGCCCCCGGCATCATGGAGCGCCAGCCCGTATGCGAGCCCGTCCAGACGGGGCTTCTCGCCATCGACGCGATGGTGCCCATCGGACGCGGCCAGCGCGAGCTCATCATCGGCGATCGCAAGACGGGCAAGACGGCCATCG
>CAZCTE010000043.1:1356-8913 GCA_964501395.1 uncultured Atopobium sp. | reverse complement strand
GGGCGGCGCACGCCCTACGCCTGAAGAAGACGCCTGAGCTCCTGCTTGGTCTCTTCGCTGGTGAAGGCGGCATCGACGGCCGTGAGCTGGAGCTGCAGGCACTCCTCGTCGCTGAGGTTGGCGAGCCGCCGCGCAACGTCCACCTCGCGCGCAATATTCGTCCGCGAGATGGCCATGTCGTCGGTGGCTATGACCGCCCGCACGCCCGCGTCGAGCAGGGCGCGCAGCGGGTACTCCGGCCCCCGCTCGACGGCGTGCGTCTGGTAGTTGGACGTGGGGCAGACCTCCAGGACCGTGCCCCGCGCGGCGAGCTCCCTCACCAGCTGCGGATCCGAGACGGAACGAATCCCGTGGCCGATGCGCGTGCAGCCCGTCTCCAGTGCCACCCTGACGCTCTCGGGCCCCGCGGCCTCGCCCGCGTGCACCGTGAGGGGTACGCCGCGCGCATGCGCCTCGGCCAGAAGCCCCGCGTAGTTCTCCGTGGGGAAGAGGGCCTCCGCGCCCGCGAGGTCGAGGGCGACCACCCCGTCGTCCTCGCAGAGGTACTTCTCGGCAAGGCGCACGGTCTCGGCGTTCTTCTCGGCCGTGTCCGCCCCGCGCATGCAGCAGAGGATGAGGTTGCAGCGCAGGGAGGAGGCATGCAGGCCCTCGAGCGCCGCCTGCACCACCTCCTCCTGGGTGAGGCCGCCCTCCGTGCAGAGCTGCGGCGCAAAGCGAATCTCGGCGTAGACGCAGCCCTGTGACACAATCATCTCCTGCACCAGACGCACGGCATCCCTAACGCCCTCGCGCGTCTGCAGCAGCGAGACGGGCAGGGCAAAGCAGGACAGGAAGTCGTTCAGGCTCTCGCAGTCCTCCCCCACCGACAGGGCGCGCTCGAGCTCGCCCGGCTCCGAATCGGGCAGCGCGATGCCCTGCGCCCGCGCGAGCTGGCGCGCGATGTCCGGGGTTATGGCGCCGTCAAGGTGAAGGTGAAGATCGAGGTATCCCATGCCCTGCCTCCCAACGAGAAGTGCCCGCCGCGGGCCGCAGACGCCGCCCCGCTCTTGGTTTGGTGAACAGGGTAGCGTCTCGCGGCCGCGGGCGGGCACGGGGGCGACAAGCGCGCGGGCGGGGGCGGGGGCGCGTCTCCGGACCCCCGAGCGCCGCCGCCCCGCCGTCACGCCCCGGCCTCACGCTCCCCAGATGTCGCGCGCCACGCGGTTCACGAGGTCGATCTTGGCCCACTGGTCCTTCTCGGTGAGGCTGTTGCCCTCCTCCGTGGAGGCGAAGCCGCACTGCGGCGACAGGCAGAGGCGGTCGAGCGGCACGTACTGGGCAGCCTCGTGCACGCGCTGTGCCAGCAGCTCCTCGCTCTCGAGCTCGGGGGCCTTGCTGCTCACCAGGCCCAGCACCACATACGCATCGGGCGAGACGTAGCGCAGCGGCTCGAAGCCGCCCGCGCGCGGCGTGTCAAACTCCAGGTAGAAGGCGGAGACCTTCTCGTCAGCAAAGAGGTAGGGCGCCACGGGGTCGTAGCCGCCCGCAAAGGCGTAGGTGGACTGGTAGTTGCCGCGACAGACGTGCGTGGTTATCACCAGGTCGTCCGGCTGGCCCTCGAGCACGGCGTTGTTGATCTCCACGCCCTGGCGGCACGCGCGCTCCACGTCGGCCGCGCCCAGGCCGGCCGCCGCGGCAAAGTTGCTGTCGCACCAGATGCCCCAGCTGCAGTCGTCGAGCTGGAGGCTGCGGCAGCCCGCGGCGTAGAGGTCGGCGATGACCGTGCGATAGGCGGTAATGAGGTCGTCGGCGAACTTCTCGTCCGTCTCGTAGACGCAGCGCAGGCCCTCCGTGCCCTCGGGCGAGCGACCGAGCGTCACCTCGCTGTAGGTCTGGATCGGGGCCGGGATGGTCTGACGCGCCACCTGCCCCGCGCCCTCGAGCGCCTTGACGAACTTGAAGTGCTCCACGAACGGGTGGTGCTCGCCGGTCACATGGTCGCGCACCACGACCGTGTCCGCGCGCGTCTCGAGGTCGTGGAACTGGTAGCCCTCCGTCGAGGTCGCGCGCTCGAGGCCGCCAAGCCCCCACATGAAGTCGAGGTGCCAGTAGCTGCGTCGGAACTCGCCGTCCGTGATGCCGCGCACGCCGTGGGCGGTCTGCTTGGCGATAAGGTCGCGGATGGTGGCGTCCTCGACCTCCCTGAGGCCGTCCGCGTCAAGGGTTCCCCGCTCAAAGGCGGCGCGGGCCTGCTTGAGCTCCTGCGGGCGCAGGTAGCTGCCCACGACGTCGGCGCGGAAGGGCGGGATGGTGCGGGTGAGATTGGACATGGTGTGCTCCTTTGGGTTGGTTGGTGCGTACGGGAATGGTTGGCTGGTGCGGGCCTGTGGCCCCCTACGCCGCAATGGCGGCAAACGCCTGGTCGAGGTCCCAGATCAGGTCCTCGACGTCCTCGGTGCCCACGGACAGGCGAATGGTCGCCGGCGTGATGTTCTGCTCGGCAAGCTCCTCGTCGGAGAGCTGCGCGTGCGTGGTCGTGGCAGGGTGGATGACCAGGCTCTTGACGTCCGCCACATTGGCCAGCAGGCTGAACACCTGCAGGTGGTCGATGAGAGCCCAGGCCGCGTCCTGCCCGCCGGCGACGTCGAAGGTGAAGATGGACGCCCCGCCCTCAGGGAAGTAGCGGAGGTAGAGCTCGTGGTCGGGATGGTCCGGCAGGCTCGGGTGGTTCACGCGCGTGACGAGCGGCTGGTCCCGCAGGTACTCCACGATGCGCTGGGTGTTCTGCACCTGGCGCCCCACGCGCAGCGACAGCGTCTCCGTACCCTGGAGCAGAAGAAACGCGTTGAAGGGCGAGATTGCGGCACCCTCGTCGCGCAGGATGACGGCGCGCAGGTAGGTGCTCAGCGCCGCGCTGCCGGCAACGTCCACGAAGCTCGCGCCGTGGTAGCTGGCGCAGGGCTCGGAGAGCTGCGGGTAGGCGCCGCTCGCACCCCAGTCGAAGGTACCGCCGTCCACGATGACGCCGCCGAGCGCAGTCCCGTGCCCGCCGATGAACTTGGTCGCCGAGTGGACCACGACGTCCGCCCCGTGCTCCAGCGGCCGGAAGAGGTACGGCGTCCCAAAGGTGTTGTCCACCACCACGGGCAGGCCGTGGGCGTGCGCCAGGCGCGCGATGGCGTCGACGTCAGGGATGTCCGAGTTGGGGTTGCCGAGCGTCTCGAGGTAGACGAGCTTGGTCTTTGGGGTGATGGCGGCCTCGACCTCGTCCAGGTTATGGGCGTCCACAAAGGTGGTGGCAATCCCCCACTGCGGCAGCGTGTGGGCGAGCAGGTTGTACGTGCCGCCGTAGATGGTCCTCTGCGCCACCACGTGGTCGCCCGCCTGCGCGAGGGCCTGAATGGTGTAGGTGATCGCCGCGGCGCCCGAGGACACCGCAAGCGCCGCCACGCCGCCCTCCAGCGCGGCGATGCGCTTCTCCAGCACCTCCTGCGTGGTGTTGGTCAGCCGTCCGTAGATGTTGCCCGGCTCGCGCAGGGCAAAGCGGTCCGCCGCGCTCTGGCAGCCGTCAAAGACGTAGCTCGTGGTGGCGTAGATGGGCACCGCGCGGGCGCCGGTTGCGGGGTCGGGCTCCTCCTGCCCCACGTGGAGCTGGAGCGTGTCAAAGCCAAAGGTGTGCTGGGGGTTATCGACAAACGTTCTCATGATGGCATCCCTTCTGAAGTGGGTGAGGATGCCCCGACGCGTTCCGGGGCGATGCGAGTCTCCCGGACGCGTGGCGATGAGAACCTGGCTTAGGCGCGCGTGCGCGCAGTACGCCGGAGGGTCTCGGCCAGAGTCTGCGACCGGGAGCCGATCATTCGCATCATCATGCTCATCATGTTCACGCTGCCGCTCACGACCGATCGCATTGCCGAACCTCCCCTCGTGCGTTGCGCGCTCTGTATCTTGGCGGGCGGGGCGCGCGGACCCCTTTGTCGGGCTTTGCCGCCGGCTGCCCACTCGCTCGCCGTCGGTCTTCCTGCCGCAGGCTGCCCAGCCGCCGTCCGTCGTTATATTGGGTAAGCATCTTAGGGGCGCGCGCAGAGGGTGTCAACACCCTGCACTAACTATATCGGGCGGGCTACCGTCTCGGGTGGGCTACCGTCTCGGGCTGGCTCTGAGCCCCGAGGCTAGGGCGGGCCACGCCACTTTGGCAACCTTAAACCGCATAAGTCGAAGTATTATCGTCGTTTGCCCAGTTGGCGCTCAAACTCGTGCGACTTTTGCGGTTGCAAACACGGGTATGTATGCGGCCCGGCGGCGCTGAGCGGCACGGCCTTGCGGCGCAGCCTAGCGGCACCCGTCCGCCAGCGCCCGTCGGGCAACCGCCGGCGCCCCTTCGGGCGGCCCCGCCCAAAGCTGAACCGAGCGCAAGGTATATGGGGTCCGTCTGCGGGAGCCACGACCGTGCGTAAGATGTCCCTCGACCAACCGCGAGCACCCGCTCCGGGAGAGAGGATTGCCCATGACCATGTTGACCAGCACCCACACCTGCAAAAACGTCAGCGCTGCCCATCCGTCCCGCGCGCGGGTGGCATGCACGGCGGGCCTCGCGCTCGCGCTGTGCGTGGGCTCCGCGGCAGTGCTCCCCAGCATCGCGTGGGCCGACGACGCGCCGGAGAGCATGGGCAGCGCTGAGCCACAGGAAGGCGGGCAACCGGGTGACATGGGCGAGGCGCCCGGCGGCAGCGGAGGCGGCGCGGGCGGCAGCAGCGCGGACACGCAGAACTTCGACTACTCGGGCACGTACAGCGGCACGGTCTCCGCCGACGGCACGGAGACCTCCGTCGACGGCGAGAGCGTGGACGCGTCCGAGTCCCAGGTCAACGCGGTTCTCGCCCAGAACGGCGGCATCGTGTCGCTCGTGAACGCGAGCCTCACCAAGTCCGGCGACGCAAGCGACGACGACGCGTGCAACTTCTACGGCGTGAACTCCATCGTGCTGGCCGTGGGCGAGGACAGCCTGATTCGCGTCTCGGACTCCACGCTTACCGCAACCTCCGAGGGGAGCAACGCGCTCTTTGCAACCGACGGCGCCACCATCTGGGCAAACAACGTCAGCATCCAAACCGAGTCCGACAACTCGCGCGGGCTCGACGCAACCTACGGCGGCACCGTCATCGCCAACGAGACGACCATCGACACCGAGGGCGACCACTGCGCCGGCGCCGCCAACGACCGCGGCGGCGGGTACGTCTCGGTCACCAACAGCACCATCGAGACTGCGGGGTCGGGCTCGCCCATCCTGTACTCGACCGGCTGCGTGGAGGCTGACAACGTCACCGGCACCGCCACGGGCTCCCAGCTCGCCGGCATGGAGGGTCTGAACACCATCCGCATTGCCAACTCCACGCTCGTGAGCACCATCACGCAGGCCACGGCCTCCGACCCCATCGCCAACGGTGTCATCATCTATCAAAGCACCTCCGGTGACGCCGACACCTCAACCGGCGAGCGCGCCCTCTTCGAGGTGCGCGACTCCAGCCTCTCGAGCAGCATCGAGTCTGGTTCGATGTTCTATCTCACTAACACGAGCGCCGACATCCTGCTCGTGCGCAGCGACCTCTCCTTTGACGCGGACGCGGCCAACCTCATCACCGTTGAGGGCAACGACTCCAACAACTGGGGCACCGCAGGCGAGAACGGCGCTGACGTCACCCTTACGGCGCGCGAGCAGGCCCTCGAGGGCAACATCTCCGTCGACACCATCAGCTCGCTCACGCTCTACCTGCTCGACGGCTCAACGTACACGGGCGCGATGTACATCACGGAAAACGGCGTTGCGAGCACGGTCGACGAGCCCCTCTCGATCACGATCGAAAGCGGGAGCACCTGGGTGGTGACGGCCGACTCCACCGTCTCCAACCTCTCCGTCGAGGACGGCGGCTCCGTGGTGGACGAGGACGGCAACACGGTGACGATCGTGGCCGACGGCGAGACCGTGGTGTCCGGCGAGAGCGACCTCACCGTCACCGTCGAGGGGTCGTATGCGACCGAGATCGACGCCTCCGACGCGCTCGAGCTGAGCGAGGGCTCGATCGATCGCACGGACTTTGATGCGTACTACGAGACGAGCACGACCTTTGGCACCAACGGCGACGCGACCGCGACCACGGCAGACACGAGCACGGCCGACGAGAGCGCCGAGGACGACGAGGCCGCATCCGAGGCGGAGGGCGATGACGAGGAGGAAGGCGGCTTCTTCTCGTGGCTCCAGGACCTCTGGGAGTGGCTCGTCTCGCTGTTCTCGTAAGTAGGGGGTGCGCGGGCGGCGCCAGCGCACCCCCGCGCCCCAGGGCAGCGAAACCCCACCCGGGAGGGCCCACGCCCCCGGCCTAACGCTCCTGGATCTCCTTGCCGGTCAGGTGCTCGATGCGTATCTCGTACATCTGCACGGCCTTGCCCGAGCGAGCAATCTCCTCGTCAACCAGCTCCTCGCTCGGGAAGAACTTCATGGCCAGCCGCCTGAGCGCCGCAAGGCTCTCATCGTCGGCCTCCATGAGGCGGCACCGCCCGAACACGACGACGCTCCGCAGGTATGGCGCCCACGGCTCGTCCCGTATCATCTCGTCCCCGATGACGGTGAAGCACACCTTGTCGCAGCGCCGCAGCGCATCCACCTTGTGACCAGTGCGCGCGCCGTGGAAGTAGATTCTCTCGTGCTCCTCGTCGTACCAGAAGTTCACCGGTATCGCGTACGGGTAGCCGTCGTCACCCTGCGTCGCCAGGACGCCGCGACGAGCAGTGCGAAGAAGCTCCTTGGCAGCCCCGCCGTCGATCTGGCGGTTCTTCCTCCTCAGAGGCCGGAACGCGGTCTCCCCCATGGTCTCCTCCTCGTGCGTTGCGAGACGTACGTATGCATTGTCGGGCTGGAACGACTCGATGTCGCCAGGGCACGGCTCCCTTCACGAGATGCGTATCCTTGACGGTGGCACGTGCTCAGGCCACATCGACGTTCAGCTGGGACGTCGCAAAGAGGACGGCCTGGCCGGCGATCTGGATGCGTCCGCCGCCCAGGGGCCTGCAGCGCAGGTGGCCGCCCCGCGCGGAGGCCTCATAGGCGAGAATCTCGTCCTTGCCCAGCTCGCGCGCCCAGAAGTCCGCGATCTGGCAGTGGGCCGACCCGCACACGGGGTCCTCGTGCACCCCGAGCTTGGGACCAAAGCAGCGAGAAACGCAGTCGACGCCGCCCGTCCCCGGCGCAGTGACGTGCGCCATGCGCCCGGGGAGCCTCACGAGGTCCTCGTCGGACGGGTCCGCGGCACGGACGCTCGCCTCGTCGTCGAAGACGCAGATGAGGTCCAGGCCCTGCACGGCGCGTGCGGGCCGCGCGCCAAACGCGGCCTCCATCTCGTCGGTCACAGGGACGTCCGCCAGCTCGTAAGTGGGAAAGTCCATTTCGTACCAGCCGTCGCTGCGCGTGACGGCGAGCCGTCCGCTCAGCGTCTCAAACTCGACCTTCTCGGCGTCAGGCTCGATAAAGCTCATTACCACGAAGGCGCTCGCCAGCGTGGCGTGGCCGCACAGCTCCACCTC
>CAZCTE010000043.1:0-1256 GCA_964501395.1 uncultured Atopobium sp. | reverse complement strand
CGCGCACGAGAAAGGCGGTCTCGGACAGGTTGTTCTCGGCGGCGATCGCCATCATCGTGCGCTCGGGCAGCCACGCGTCCAGGACGCACACCGCCGCGGGGTTCCCCGCAAAGAGGCGGTCCGTGAACGCGTCAACGATGTACTGGGTGATCATGGGCAGGCTCCAGGATCGGGGGTACTTCCTGCGGCGGTGGCGCGCTACATGCCGGGGGCGCTCCCCCGCAGCGCGGCTACGAGACCACGTTGCACGGGGTCTCGCCCGCCATGACGCGCGCGATGTTCTCCCACACCATGCGGTGCGCGCGGTAGAAGGTCCCCTCGGTCACGCCGCCGATGTGGGGCGAGAACACCACGCGCCGCGCGGCCTGCTCGCTGAGGTTGAGCAGCGGGTTGTCCGGCATCACCGGCTCGGGGGCCACCGTGTCCAGGCCAACAGCCCCAATCGTCCCCGCCTCAAGCGCCGCTACCAGCGCCTCGTTGTCCACCACCTCGCCGCGCGCCGTGTTAATGAGGATGGCGCCCGGCCGCATGCGCGAAAGAAACGCCTCGTTGACCATGCCGCGCGTCTCGTCGGTCACGGGGACGTGTAGGCTCACGATGTCGCAGCGAGACACGAGGTCGTCGAGCTCGGCAAAGCTGACGCCCAGCGCGCCCTCCTCCTCCGACGAGAGCGGATGCCGCTTGTTGTAGAGCATCGGACAGCCCCAGCCGGCGAGCCTGCGAGCCGTAGCCTGCGCGATGGCCCCGAAGCCGACAAAGCCCACCGTGCAGTCGCCGAGCTCGCGGATGCCCTCGACCATCAGGCGCTCCTTGGTCTGGATCTGCCGACCCGCACGCACCGCGGCATCACCGTTCACCACGTCGCGCAGGCACCCGAGCATGAGCAGGATGGTCTGCTCCGCCACGGCGTCCGCGTTGACGCCGGCGTTGTTGCAGACCACGACGCCGCGCTCGCGCGCCGCGACGAGGTCGATGGCGTTGTAGGCCACGCCCTCGGAGTGGACGAGCTTGAGCTTGGGCATCGCTCCCATCAGGGTGGCGCTCACGGGGCTGATGGCGTCCGCCATGATGAAGTCCGCGTCGGCGGCGAGGCCCAGGATCTTCTCGTCCGGCGTCCCCGCGGGAACCACCACGCGCTCCACCTCGTGAACCACGGGCAGGTCGGGCAGGTACTTCTCAACGCGCTCGGCGCTTCCTATGACCAGCAGCTTCATGAGCATCGCCTCCTGACACGAGGGTGGGACCGGGGGCCGGCC
>CAZCTE010000042.1:0-8950 GCA_964501395.1 uncultured Atopobium sp. | reverse complement strand
GGGAGTATGTCAGAATAGCCCACGCGCAAGGCGAACGGGGTGTTAGCTCAGCTGGTTAGAGCGCCGGCCTGTCACGTCGGAGGTCGAGGGTTCGAGTCCCTTACATCCCGCCAGTGCAACTTCGGGGGCCCATCGGGCCCCCTTTTTCATAGGTGACGATGCCGTCCCAGGGCGATGTTCACTCGGGACAACCTGCTGGAGAACCGAGAGGCTCAGCCAAATGCTCTCAACCCGTTGTTGGATGCCCCGATTCGGGGGCGCAACTCGGGCCCCTCGCGCTGCGCGCCAAGAGGCGAGCGCACTTGACCTCAAAACCTCACAGGTAGTGCGAACTGTTCGTACATTCTTAACAGGTAGCATTAAGTAATCAAAGCAATAGAGTTTTTGGTTGGACTACCTGTGAGGTTGTGCGCCAAGGGGCGAGAGGCGAGCAAGATTCCGCGGGGCGCTATGCCGGAGGGGCGAGACGCGTGCCAAGCTGCGCGCCCGCTCAGGCGATTCGGCCGCGCCTGCCGCCCAGCCGCCCAATCGCGGCCTCCGTTCACCGGTTTCCCCCAAAAATGCTCGCCAATCGGTATCATATCCCTGTCGTTTTGGAACGGGGTGTTTTTGAGCGGGACGCTTTGGGGCGGTGCCGTTTTGGAGCGAGGGGCCTGGAGCGACCCCTTCGGAGCCGGGCGCTTCGGAGCGCCCCCTCGGATCAGCTCCGTTTGAACCAGCCACGTTTGGCGCAGAGGACGGGACGCGCATGGGGTCCAGCAGCGGACGGCCAATCAGACCGGTCGCCGTCTTCGACTTTGACGGCACCTGCATCCGGGGGCAGTCGGGGGCGCTGTTCGTCAGGTACCTTCTGGCCCGTCGGCTCCTGTCGCTCGGGAGGGCGCTCAGGCTCCTGTGGTGGGGAGCGCGCTACACGCTGCACCTGCCGTATGGTCAGGACGAGGCGCGCGGGCTCATCCTGGCCGGGCTCTCGGAGATGGGCTCCTCCCAGGTCGACGACCTCATGGCCCGCTTCCACGACGAGGCCCTGCGGCCGCGCTACCGGAGGCGGGCGCTCGAGGAGGTGCGCCGCTGCCGCGAGCTCGGGATGGCGGTCCTGCTCGTCACCGCCACCTTCGAGGCCATGGCAGCCCGGGCGGCGCAGGCCATGGGGGCCGACGGCTACGTGGCCACGCGCATGGCCCGCGATTCCGAGGGCCGCTACACGGGCTTCGTGGACGGGCCGGTCATCGCCGGGAGCGAGAAGTACCGCGGCGTGCGGCAGTGGTGCGACGACCACCTTGGCGTGGGCGCCTGGCGGCTCGAGCGGGCCTACGGCGACCACTACACCGACGGGGACCTCCTGTCGCGCGCCCGCGTCGCGGTGGCGGTGTGCCCGGGCAGGACGATGCGAAGAATCGCGCGAAGGCGCGGCTGGGCGATAGCGGACTGGGACGAGTAGGCCCCGACGAGAGGAGCACGGTGGAGATATCGAGGAAGACGGACTACGCCCTGCGCATGCTGGCGTCGCTCGTGAACGGGCCGGGCGAGGTCATCTCGGTCCGCACGGCGGCCGAGAAGGGCGACGTGCCGTACTCGTTTGCGAGGTCCATCCAGCACGACCTCGCCACGGCAGGGATCGTCGAGAACACCCGCGGCGCGGCCGGCGGCATGCGCCTCTCGGTGGACCCGCGGGACATCACGCTGCTCGAGATCGTTGAGGCCGTCCAGGGCCCCGTGCTCATAGGGGGCTGCCTCCGAGCGGGTGAGCAGGGGCAGCCCTGCCAGCGTCAGGAGTCGTGCTGCTACACGGCCGTCTGGTGCAACGCGGAGCGGATGCTCCGCTCGTTCTTCTCGTCCGTGACGCTCGGTCAGATCGTGGCGGAGCGCATCTCCCCCGTCATGGACGGGGGCTTCCGCCTTGTCCCGGAGCGTGAGGCCCGCTCGGCTGCCGGCCTTGCTGCGGTGGAGGAGGCCTAGCGTGGCGGGGACGGGGGCTCCCGCGCCCGCCCTCCCGCTCGCCGACTTCCGCGCCCTCGTCCTCGAGCGGGGGAGGGAGCTCTACCGGGACCTTCCCTGGAGGCGCGTGCGCGACCCCTACGCCATCTGGATCTCGGAGGTCATGCTCCAGCAGACCCAGACCGTGCGCGTTGAGGGGCGCTGGCAGCGCTGGCTCGCCCGCTTCCCGTCCGTGGCGGCGCTCGCTTCGGCGGATGCCGCGGACGTACTTGACGAGTGGCAGGGGCTGGGGTACAACCGCCGGGCCCTCGCCCTCCATCGCGCGGCTCGGGCCGTTCTCGAGCGGGGCGGCGAGCTGCCCGCGGCCGCAGAGGAGCTGGAGGCCCTGCCGGGGATCGGTCCCGCCACGGCGGCGGGAATCCGCGCCTTCGCGTTTGACCTGCCCTCCGTCTACCTAGAGACCAACGTGAGGTCGGTCTTTCTGCACGAGCTCTTCCCCCATGAGGAGGGTGTTTCTGACCGGGTTCTCATCCCCCTGGTGCGCGAGACCTGCCCCGCTAACGCCAGCGACCCCGCAGACGACCCGCGCACCTGGTACTACGCCCTGCTCGACTACGGCGCCTACCTCAAGCGCACGATCCCCAACCCCTCCCGGCGCTCCCGCACGCACGTCCGGCAGTCGCGCTTCGAGGGGTCGCACCGTCAGAAGCGCGCCGAGCTGCTGCGCATTCTCCTGGCCTCCCGCGCGGAGGCGCCGGAGGGCGCCAAATTGGAGACGCTCGCGGCCGAGCTCTCCTCCGTGGAGGAGAAATCGGGTAGAACGGGTGTTACGGTCGCCGACGTCCGCGCCCTTCTCGACGAGCTGGCAGGCGAGGGGTTCTGCCATGAGGAGGACGGAGTCTGGCGGCTCTAGGCTGCCTACGGCGGCATCGCGTTGGGCCGGGCCCAACCAAGGACGTCCCCGCGAGGGGACGGGAGAGGAGCATCACATGGCCGTTGACTTTGAGAGCTCGCAGACCAAGAAGAACCTCGAGGCCGCCTTTGCCGGCGAGTCCGAGGCAACCAACAAGTACGCCTACTACGCGAGCAAGGCCAAGAAGGAGGGCTACGTCCAGATCTCGAACATCTTCACCGAGACCTCCGGCAACGAGCGCGAGCACGCCAAGCTCTGGTTCAAGTACCTGCACGGCGGCGAGGTGCCCGACACGCTGACCAACATCAAGGACGCCGCGGCGGGCGAGAACTACGAGTGGACCGACATGTACAAGGGCTTTGCCGAGACCGCCGAGGCCGAGGGCTTCACGGAGATCGCGGCCAAGTTCAGGATGGTCGGCGAGGTGGAGAAGCACCACGAGGAGCGCTACCTCAAGCTCGCCGAGCGCGTGGAGAAGGGCGAGGTGTTCGCGCGCGAGGGCGTCAAGGTCTGGAAGTGCCTCAACTGCGGTCACCTGCACGTGGGCGCCGAGGCCCCGAAGGTCTGCCCCGTGTGCAACCACCCGCAGGCCTACTTCGAGGAGCAGGTCGTCAACTACTAGGCGGGACGAGACGGGCCGGGCGCGGGCGACCAGCCGGCCGGCCCAGCTGGGGAGACGGCCCCCGACGCCGCGGCGTCGGGGGCCTCGCCCGTGCCCGGGCACCGCGGGGCCAGATGTCAAATGACGCCCTGCTCACGAACTATTCACATGCACTCGCGGTTTTCTCGTGGACACCCGCGTCTCATCCCTGTTACAACAGTTCCGTTCTTGCCACGCGGTCCGCTTGCCCAGAGCGCCGTGCGAGGATGCGGGACACCTGACCTGAAGGAGTGAGAGATGGACACGCTCGACAGCACCCTCTATCTGAGTGATGACGACCTATTCCTGCTCGCGCGCGGAGAGTGGTACCGCAGCTACGAGAAGCTGGGCTCGCATCCCGCAAGGACCGAGGACGGCGTCGAGGGCTTCCACTTCGCCGTGTGGGCGCCGGACGTGAAGAGCGTCCACGTGATCGGCGACTTCAACGGCTGGGACGAGACCGCCAACCCGCTCGTCGAGTCCAAGAGCGGCCACGTGTGGCAGGGCTTCATTCCCGGCCTGGGCGAGGACGCCCTGTACAAGTACCTCATCGAGACGCCCGACGGCAAGAAGCTCTACAAGGCGGACCCCTACGGCTTCTACGCGGAGAAGGCGCCCGGCACGGCCTCGCGCACCTTTGACCTCGGCGGCTACGAGTGGGGCGACGGCGCCTACATGGAGGCGCGCGCCAAGCGCGACATGTTCAAGGAGCCGCTCAACATCTTCGAGGTGCACCTGGGCAGCTGGCGCCGCCACGGCGACGAGCCCCAGGGCGAGCCCCGCCCCGACGGGACCTACCCCGGCCCCGGCGACCCCTTCCCCGCCCAGCGCGGCGTCATGTACTCCTATGACGACCTCTCCGTGGAGCTTGTGGCCTACGCCAAGGAGATGGGCTACTCCCACCTGGAGATCATGCCCGTCAACGAGCACCCCTTCGACGGCTCCTGGGGCTACCAGCCCACGGGCTACTACGCCGCCACCTCGCGCTACGGCGACCCCAAGCAGTTCATGCACTTCGTCGACGCCTGCCACGAGGCCGGGATCGGCGTGATCCTCGACTGGGTCCCAGGCGGCTTCTGCGCCGACGCCCAGGGCCTGGCCTGGTTCAACGGCAAGATGCTTTACGAGCACAAGATCCACCCCAACTGGAGCACCCACCAGTTCGACTACTCGCGCGGCGAGGTCCGCAGCTTCCTCGTCTCCAACGCCCTCTTCTGGGCCGACTGCTTCCACGCGGACGGCCTGCGCATGGACGGCGTCTCCAGCATGCTGTACATGAACTTCGGCATCGACGACCCGGGCCAGAAGCGCTTCAACGAGAAGGGCACCGAGGAGGACCTCGACGCCTCCGCGTTCATCCGCCAGACCAACTCCGTGATGGGCAAGCTCCACCCCGACGTCATGATGATCGCCGAGGAGTCCACCGCCTGGCCCCTCGTGACCTACCCGCCGGAGGACGGCGGCCTCGGCTTCCACTTCAAGTGGGACATGGGCTGGATGAACGACACCCTGCACTACCTGCAGACCGACTTCCCGTGGCGTCCGGGCAACTACCGCATGCTCACGTTCTCCTCGATGTACCAGTTCAACGAGAACTTCATCCTGCCGCTCTCCCACGACGAGGTGGTGAACGGCAAGTGCTCGCTCATCACCCGCCAGCCCGGCGACTACTGGCGTCAGTTCGCGGGCATGCGCGCGCTCGCGTTCTACCAGGTCACCCACCCGGGCGGCAAGCTCAACTTCATGGGCAACGAGATCGCCCAGTTCATCGAGTGGCGCTACTACGAGGGCATCCAGTACTTCCTCGCCGAGGAGTACGACACCCACCGTCATCACCAGCGCTTCATCCGCGAGCTCAACGGCTTCTACAACGACAACCCCGCGCTCTGGCAGCGCGCGTTCGCGCCGGAGGGCTTCGAGTGGGTTGACGCCGACAACGCCGACCAGTCGATCATCTCGTTCGTCCGCAGGGGCGACAAGCCCGGCGACGAGCTCGTCATCCTCGTCAACTTCGACGTCAACGCCCGCGAGGACTTCCGCATGGGCGTCCCCGAGTGGGGCGTCTACGAGGAGCTCTTCAACTCCGACGACGAGCGCTACGGCGGTTCCGGCGTCATCAACCTGGGCAAGCTCAAGTGCCAGGACGAGCCCTGGAACGGGCGCGAGCAGTCCATCGTGGTGCGCGTCCCGCCGCTGGGCGGCATGATTCTCAAGAAGACCGGCACCCTGCGCCGTCCGGCCAAGAAGAAGCCGGCCGCCGCCAAGAAGTCCGAGGGCAAGGCAGCCGCCAAGACCTCTGCCAAGAGCGCCGCCAAGGCCCCCGCCAAGAAGTCCGCCGCCAAGGGCGCCAAGGCGTCCGAAAAGCCCGCAGCAAAGAAAGCCACCACAAAGAAGGCGGCCCCCAAGGCATCCGCGGCCAAGACTCAGGCAAAATCAACGTCAGCGAAGAAGGCGGCGGGCAAGTAGCCGCCCTCTCGTGAAGGTACCCCAGTAGCAAGGAGCCAGTTTGTCTACCACCAAGATCTTTGAGAGCACGGAAGACTTCGTCGAGCAGTACCGCGAGGAGTGCGTCTCGCGCTACGGCACGCCCTTCGACCAGCTTCCCCAGCAGGAGCGCTACTACGCCCTGGCCGAGCTCATCGCCAACAAGGGCCGCGCCATCTTCCCCAAGTGCCACGCGAAGGGCGAGAAGAAGGTCTACTACTTCTCCCTCGAGTTCCTTCTCGGCCCCCTGCTCGACAACTACCTCATCAACTTTGGCATCCGCGACCTCGTGGCCGAGGGCGTCTCGTCCATGGGCGCCAGCCTCGAGGACATCTGCCGCCAGGAGGTCGACCCCGGCCTCGGCAACGGCGGCCTCGGACGCCTGGCCGCGTGCTTCCTCGACTCCATGGCGCATGAGGGCATCGCCGGCTACGGCAACGGCATGCGCTACCGCTACGGCCTCTTCCGCCAGTACATCGAGGGCGGCCGCCAGGTCGAGCGCACGGACAACTGGCTCGCCAACGGCTTCCCCTGGGAGACCCGCAAGGACGGCAGCGCCGTGCTCGTGCGCTTTGGCGGGGAGGTCGTCCGCCACGAGGAGGACGGCCGCTTCTGGTTCACGCAGGAGGGCGGCGAGATCGTCCGCGCCGTGCCCTACGACGTGCCCATCATCGGCTACGGCGGAAAGACGGTGAACAAGCTGCGCCTGTGGTCGGCCGAGCCCTACACCGAGGACTTTGACCTCGACGCCTTCAACGCCGGAGACTACGCGCGCGCCAACAAGTTCCGCTCGGACGTGGAGGCCATCTCCACGATTCTCTATCCCAACGACGCGGGCGAGCACGGCAGGATGCTGCGCCTCAAGCAGGAGTACCTGTTCGTCTCCGCGGGCCTGCAGACGATCCTGCGCACCTACGAGCACGAGTACGGCTCCGACTGGGAGAACCTCGGCAAGCACGTCTGCATCCACACCAACGACACGCACCCCGCCATGTGCGGCCCCGAGCTCCTGCGCCTCCTCGTTGACGAGAAGGGCATGGACTTCGACGCGGCCGTCAAGGTGTGCGGCGAGGCCATCACCTTCACCAACCACACGGTCATGCCCGAGGCCCTGGAGAAGTGGCCCATCACCACGTTCCGCGCGCTCCTGCCGCGCCTCTACATGCTCATCGAGGAGGTGGACCGCCGCTACCGCGACAGCCTCTCCAGCAGCCTCGCCGACGGCGGGAACTTCACGGACGTGCTCAGGGAGACCGCCATCCTCTGGGACGGCCAGGTGCGCATGGCCAACCTCTCCGTGATCTTCTCGCACTCGATCAACGGCGTCTCCGCGCTCCACACGCAGATCCTCAAGGACACCGTCTTCCACGAGTTCTACAAGCTCACGCCGGAGCGCTTCAACAACAAGACCAACGGCGTCTCGCCGCGCCGCTTCCTCTGCGAGGCCAACCCGCCCTACGCCAAGCTCATCTCCGGCGCCATCGGCGAGGGCTGGCTCGACGACGCCATGGAGCTCGAGAAGCTCGTGCCCTTCGAGGACGACGCCTCGTTCCTCGACGGCATGGAGGCCGCCAAGAAGGCGGACAAGGAGCGCCTCGCGGCCTACGTCAAGGAGACCGCCGGCGTTGAGCTGGACACCAACACGGTCTTTGACGTCCAGGTCAAGCGCTTCCACGCCTACAAGCGCCAGCTCCTGAACGTCTTCAAGGTGCTCGACGTCTACAACCGCATGCTCAGCGACCCGAGCTACAGCCCGTGCCCCACGTCCTTCATCTTCTCCGGCAAGGCGGCCCAGAGCTACACCTTTGCCAAGGAGGTCATCCGCCTCATCAACTCGGTGGCGGACGTCATCAACAACGACGAGCGCGTGAACGACAGGATCAAGGTGGCCTTCGTCCCCAACTTCGCCGTCTCCAACGCCCAGCTCATCTACTCCGCCGCGGAGATCTCCGAGCAGATCAGCGTCGCCGGCGCCGAGGCCTCCGGCACCTCCAACATGAAGCTCATGATGAACGCCGCCATCACGCTGGGCACCCTCGACGGCTCCAACGTCGAGATCTCCGAGCTCGTGGGCCCCGAGAACATCAAGATCTTTGGTCTGCACGCCGACGAGGTCGACGCCCTGCGCGCGAGCGGCCGCTACTACGCGTGGGACCAGTACAACGCCGACCGCGACCGGCTGGGCCGCGTGGTCGACATGCTCACGGACGGCAGCCTTGCGCGCCTCTCCGGCAACTTCGAGAGCATCCACGACTACCTCATGGTGGACAACGACCCCGATCTCGTGCTGCGCGACTTCCACGCCTACGTCCAGGCGTGGGACGAGCTCACGGGCGCCTACGGCGACCGCCGCGCGTGGAACAAGGCGGCGCTCCACAATACCGCCAAGGCCGGATACTTCTCATCTGACCGAACTATCCGCGAGTACATGGGTGACATCTGGCACATTTAGACGTACACGCCGGGGGCGGCCCGTCCGCCCCCGAGCGCATGTGGTAGTGAAAGGAGTGGGGGTATGAGCAAGAAAGAGTGCATCGCTATGCTCCTGGCGGGCGGTCAGGGCAGCCGGCTCGGTGCGCTTACGAGCAACGTGGCAAAGCCCGCTGTCTCGTTCGGCGGCAAGTTCCGCATCATCGACTTCGCGCTCTCCAACTGCGCGAACTCGGGGATCACGACGGTGGGCGTGCTCACGCAGTACCGTCCGTACCTGCTGCACAGCTACATAGGCACGGGCTCCGCCTGGAACCTCGACGACCGCAACGGCGGCGTCTCCATCCTGCCGCCGTACGCCACCCAGACGGGCGGCGCCTGGTACGAGGGCACGGCCGACGCGGTGACCCAGAACCTCGGCTACATCGAGCAGAACGACCCCTCGTACGTGCTCATCCTCTCGGGCGACCAGCTCTACCGCATGGACTATGACGACATGCTCGAGAGCCACAAGAGGAACAACGCCGACCTCACCATCGCGGTCA
>CAZCTE010000041.1:7254-8951 GCA_964501395.1 uncultured Atopobium sp. | reverse complement strand
TCCGCTTCGGTTTCCGTGCCTGTCTCCGCGTCGGTCGAGGTCGTGGTCACCTCGACGGGCGTGCAGACGAGGACCGTGCGACCCGTGTCGCCGTCCTCGTAGTAGCACGTGCAGAGCGAGAGCACCTGCGTCGTGCTCGCTATGACCTCGGCGGCGTCCGCGCGGCTGGCCGTGGCCTCGGCGAGAAGGTCGGTGAGGTAGGCCTGGAACTCCTCAACTGAGTCGAAGTTGAACTGGCGCACGTTGGTGTCGTCCGCCGTCGTGGGGTAGGACAGCAGCGGCTGGAGCTTGTAGGTGGCCGTCTCGGTCACGTACCAGATCACGGTCACGCTGTCGAACATCTCCTGGTCCTGCAGGTCGGAGACCGCCTTGAACATGGAGCCGTCGCGCAGGTGGTGCCCGTAGATGATGGTCTGGGCGTCCACCATGCCGGGGGCGGCGTTCTCATAGTCCATGAAGATCGCCCCGCCGATGGTGTAGGTTCCCTCTGCGCTGGTGGTGAGGTACGTCGTGTTGTCGGTGGTCTGGTAGACGGGGTAGTTGACCACGGTGCCCGGAATCTGGATCCAGCCCACGACCTCGTCGTTCACGGCCTTGAGGCCCTCCCAGTCCACCTGCGGCGGGGTCTCGCCGTCGTCGGAGGCCTCCACGTAGGTGGCGAGCTCCTCGTTCACGCTGTCCTGCTCGGCGTACTGCTGCTGCCTCTGGAACCACATGACCCCCGCGACCACGATGAGACCGATGCCCACCACAAAGAGCAGGGCGGAGAGCACGCTCGCCGCGCGCTTCCAGGGGCTGCGGTTCCGACGCCCCTTGAGGTCGTAGGGGTCCGTCTCGACATACCTCGACCCCTTGCGCCGACGGTCGTGCCCGCGGCGCGCGCCCTCCTCGGGCTCCGAGACCACGGAGACATAGCCCGCGGCGGCACGCGGCGTGCCGGCCGCGTGGGGGTTGCCCTCGGGGGCGTGGTAGGACTCGTCTCCCCCGCGCCTCGTGACCACGCGCATGTGGGCGCCGGCCGGGCGGGTTGCGCCGGACGCCCGTTCTGCGCGCCCGTGCTCGTCATGCCGGGCGGGCGCGGCGTGGGCCCCGCGGGGTGCCTCGTCCGGCCGCCTGTAGTTCGACTCCATGGCCCGCCCCTCGTGCCCTAGGCCTCGGCCATGCGGCGCTTGAGCTCCGCGACCTTCTCGCGATACTCGGGCATGGTGGCCCCGAGGACCTGCGTGGCGTAGATGGCCGCGTTCTTGGCGCCGTTGATGGCAACGCAGGCCACCGGCACGCCGGAGGGCATCTGGACCATGGAGAGCAGCGAGTCCATGCCGCCGAGGTCGGAGGTCTTCATGGGGACGCCGATGATGGGCAGGGGCGTGTACGCCGCGACGACGCCGCCCAGGTGGGCGGCCTTGCCGGCGGCGGCGATGATGACCTTGAGGCCTCGGTCGGCGGCGGAGCCGGCCCACTCGTGGACCTTGTCCGGGTTGCGGTGGGCGCTTGCGATCACGAGCTCGTAGGGCACGCCGAGCTCCTCGAGCTGGGCGGTGCACCCCTCCATCGTGGGAAGGTCCGACTTGGAGCCCATGATGATGCCAACCAGCGGCTGCTCTGCCATGCTTGTCCCCTCTCGTCGGTGCGCGTGCCCCTTGAGTATAGAGTGTGTCGGGTCTGAGCGGGACGACGTTGGCCGAGCCGCCCGGCGC
>CAZCTE010000041.1:0-7154 GCA_964501395.1 uncultured Atopobium sp. | reverse complement strand
GGTGCTATGCTTGCCCCTTGTACGCTGGTCCATCAGTCCGCGGACAAGGAGAATCCCCATGAGCAACGCCAGTGACCTGCATCTCTACCAGCGCGAGGGCGGCTACCTGCCGCGCGTGGCCGCCGTCCACGACCTCTGCGGCTACGGAAAGTGCTCCCTCGGCATAGCCATCCCCGTGCTCTCGGCGGCGGGCATCGACGTGTGCCCCGTCCCCACGTCGCTCTTCTCGGCGCACACGCGCTTTTCCACGTTCTACATGCACGACACCACCCCCATGCTGGGCGCGTACCTCGACGCCTGGAGGGACGAGGGCATCGAGCTCGACGGCATCTACTCGGGCTTTCTTGGCTCCGCGGAGCAGGTGGACATCATCCGGCGCCTCTATCGCGAGTACCCAAACGCGCTGCGCATCGTGGACCCGGTGATGGGCGACAACGGCTCCAAGTACCCCACCTACACCGACGAGATGTGCGCCGCCACAAGCGACCTCGTGGAGGGTGCGGACGTCCTCACCCCCAACCTCACCGAGGCGTCCATCCTCACCGGCATCGCCTACGAGGGGCAGGACGTCGACGCGGCCTACGTCGCGGGCCTCATGGACGCGCTGCACGACATGGGCGCCAAGGCCGTGGTGATCAAGGGCGTGGTCCACGAGGGCGAGAAGATCATCCGCAACTACGTGTCCGTCGCCGGCGACGAGGGCGCCGAGGAGGTCTCGGGCGAGCTGCTCCCCTTCATGCTGCACGGGACCGGCGACCTCTTTGCGTCCGGCCTGACCGCCGCCCTCTACGCCGGCAGGAGCCTGCGCTCCAGCGTGGAGTTCGCGGGCGCGCTCGTGCGCCGCGCGATGCAGATCACGCCCGCCCAGCCCGACTACGAGGTGCGCGGCGTGAGCTTTGAGAGCGTGCTCGGGGACGTGACCGCGCTTCTGGCATAGCCGCGACCTACTGGGTACGGGGCGCCCCGCGGGCCACGGAGGCCTGCGGGGCGCCCTTTCTCGCGCGCTCGTGCGGAGCCCGAGACCCTAGCTTTCGCTCAGGATCTGGACCGGGGTGAAGGACGTGGTGATCTTGTCCAGCAGCTCCTGCTGGATGGAGTCGTCGAGGCCGGTGATCTGCAGGGAGAACTGCACGCCCTCGGAGGACTGGGTCTTGGTCCAGACGTAGGTGATGTAGGAGGTCACGTCGCCGGTGGGCTTGAGGAAGCCGAAGAAGCTGGAGTGCTCGATGTTGCCGTTCTCGTCCATGTGCACGTTGACGTGGTAGACCACGGTGTCGATGTTGGGGTTGAGCAGGCAGTTCACGGCAAAGGCCTGCGCCTGCATGCTGGAGCTTGAGAAGCACTCGAGGGCGTTCTCGGAGCTGGTGTCCGTGACGGTCACCTCGACGCGTCCCGTGTTCTCGTCCGCCTCCTGCACGGAGAAGTCCTCCGGGAACTGCGTGAAGCCGTCGCCCCACTCGACGCCGCCGTTCAGGGCCGAGGCCACGGTGCGCACGGTGACGGACTCGGTGAGGTCCGCGGTGTTTGACCTGCGGACGAGGCCGTAGGCAACCTGGGCCATGACCACGACGGTGAGGAACAGCGCGACGAAGGTGACGGCCGTGCGGGTGATGACCTTGCTCACGTCCGAGCCGGAGGGGTCCTCCTCGGAGAGGGGGTCGATGTCGAGCGAGACGCCCTTCTCCATGCGCTGCGCGCGCTGGTGGCGGGCGCGCTCCTCGTCGGAGTGGCCGGTGTGATCGACGGTAGCGAACAGGGCCTCGGCCTCGTCGGCCGTGAGGGCACCCTTCTGGACGCGTGGCGTCTCGCCGTTCCTAGCCATCTCACCCTTTTCGCCGCTAGGGCCGCTTCGGACTGGCCGCGCCCCGACTCCCAAGTTCTAGCAAGTATACGCAATCGACCCGAGGACGGGCCCGCCGGCGACGGCGCGACAGAAGCCCTTCACCTCGGGCGCGGGACGGCATGCCGCGCGCGGCGCGCCCCGCATGGCCCGGGGCCGGGGGGCGGCGCCTAGCCCCGCGCTCCGCCGTCCGCGAACTGCATCTCGTAGTAGCGCGCGTAGGTGCCCCCGCGGGCGAGAAGCTCGTCGTGGGAGCCGCGCTCGGAGACCCGGCCGTGCTCCATGGTGACGATCTCGTCGGCGTTCTTGATGGTGGAGAGTCGGTGCGCGATCACGAGGGTGGTGCGGCCGCGGGAGAGCTCGGAGAGGGACTCCTGGACCGCCTGCTCGGACTCGTTGTCCAGGGCCGAGGTGGCCTCGTCAAAGATGAGGATGGGCGGGTTCTTGAGAAAGACGCGCGCTATGGCCACGCGCTGCTTCTGCCCGCCCGAGAGGTGGCTGCCTCGCTCCCCCACCTCGGTCTCGTAGCCGTCTGGCAGGCTCTCCACGAAGTCCGCGATGTTGGCGCGGCGCGCGGCCTCGCGAATCTCGTCCATCGTGGCGTTGGGGCTGCCATAGGAAATGTTCTCGGCGATGGTACCGTCAAAGAGGTAGACGTCCTGCTGCACCAGACCGATGGCCTCTCGAAGGCTCCGCTGCGTGACCGTACGCACGTCCTGCCCGTCGATGGTGATGGAGCCGGAGTCAACGTCGTAGAAGCGCGGCAGCAGCGAGCACGTGGTTGACTTGCCGCCGCCGGAGGGGCCCACCAGGGCGATGGTCTCGCCTGGGGTTATGTCCAGGGTGAGCCCGCGGATGACCTCGTCCTCGGCGACGCCGTCCGCGCTCTTGTACGCGAAGTGGACGTCTTGGTAGCGGATGGCGCCCGCGGTCACGTTGAGGGGCCTGGCGTCTGGGGCGTCCCGCACGTCGGGCTGGGTGTCGAGCACCTCGCAGAAGCGCCGGAACCCCGCGACGGCCTTCTGGAAGGTCTCGGTGAAGTCCAGAATCGAGGTGATCGGCGACGTGAAGAGCGATATGTAGAGCGCGTAGGTGGCCAGATCGATCGCCTGCATCTGGCCCTGGGCGATGAGCCAGCCACCGAACACCACCACGGCGGTGTTGAGGGCTCCCATCATGACGGCGATGGCGGACTGGTAGCGGCCCATCGCGCGGTACATGCGCGTCTTGGAGTCCAGATAGGCGGTGTTGGCGCGGCGGAACTTGGCGCGCTCCACGTCCTCGGCGGCGAAGCTCTTGACCACGCGCGCGCCCGCGAGCGAGTCCTCGAGGCGCGTGTTGACGCCCGCGATCCTCACGCGGTTCTCGGTGTAGACCTCACGCATCCGCATGTTTGCGTAGACGTTGTAGACCACCAGCAGCACGGCGATGAGCGCGAGCAGGGCGGTCAGCGGCAGGTTGACCGTGGAGAGAATGATGAATGACCCGGCGATCTCGACGACGCCGATGATGAGGTACTCGGGACCGTGGTGCGCCGCCTCGGAGATGTCAAAGAGGTCGGAGACGAGCCGGCTCATGAGGTCGCCCGACTTGTTGTGGTCAAAGAACGAGAAGCTCATGCGCTCGTAGGCGTCGAAGAGGTCCTCGCGCATGCGGCTCTCCATGCGGGCGCCCATCACGTGACCCCAGAAGATGACGAAGTAGCGGCACATGAAGCGCAGCGCGTACATGCCCACGAGACCCACGGCCAGGTAGGCCAGCGCACCCATGATCGCGCTGCTCCCCTCGGTGAAGAGGCCGCCCGCCAGGGAGCGGAGTATCTGCGGGAACGCGAGGTCTATCGCGGCCACCGCGACGGCGGCGATGGTGTCTATGACAAAGAGGTGGAGCTGGCCCTTGTAGTAGCCCAGGAAGCGCCGGAACATGTGGTAGGACTCCATACGGTTGCTGCTGGCAGAGACGTGCGCGGACTACGGTAGCACTCAGGAGCGCGGAGGCCCGGCGAGGGCACGCCCTCCGACCGAGCGCCACCGGGTCCTCTTGTTCGAACACGGGTGTTCGAACCTGCGTGTTCGCGTGGCTTCTAGTGCTGTGGTCGGTTGGTCGTGTTCGTTGGTCGACTAGCCAAACGAACACCAATCGGCCACCTACCCCTCCTGGTCGACCAACCCATCTGCCAGGCGACGGGAGATCGCGTCGCACAGGAGGGCGCCCACCACGGTCTTGGCGTCCTCGATGCGCCCATCGAGGACGGCGTCCACGAGCTCGCCGACCTCGACGAGGTCGACGTTGATGAACTCGTCCGCGTCCGGGCTCGACTTCGAGAAGCTCAGTCCCGTCGCCATGTAGATGTGGATGAGCTCGTCGCAGAAGCCCGCGGAGCTGGCGATGGTGGCGAGGTAGGCAATCTTCTCGGCCTCCATGCCGGTCTCCTCGCGCAGCTCGCGGGTCGCGCACTCGAGCGGGTCCTCTCCGGGGGCTAGCTTGCCGGCGGGGATCTCCACGGTCACGCGGCCGAGTGCGGTGCGGTACTGGCGCACCAGGCAGATGCGGCCCTCGTTTGTGAGGGCCACAACGGCCACGGCACCTGGGTGGCGCACGACGTCGCGGATTGCAGCGCGGCCGTCCGGAAGCTGAACGCGCAGACGGTCCACGTTGAAGATGCGGCCCGTCCAGGCCACGTTTTCGTCGAGCGGACGCTCCGCGAGCCCGGCGTCGCGGGGGTCGTCATCCCCGAGCACGAGGTGGCGCTCCTCGGGGGCGCCGGAGAGGTGGCCCTGGGTCGTGCGGTCCCCGTCGTAGGTGAAGGCGGCAACGGAGTCCCTGATGTCGTCGACAGCGTGGCCGAGGTCGACGCTCCTGGCCTCGACGACGTCCTGTTCGATGGGCTTCTCGTTGGACATGTGCGGTCCTCTCGTGGTTCTCGTCACATCGGGCACGTGCCCGCTCCCTGTTCATCCTGAGACATTGTACCTGGCAGGCTCTTAAGGTCATCCCCGAGTTAGCGCGCGTTCAGGGGAGGGGACACGACTCGAAAAGAGAGGACATGGCTCGAAGACGTGCCGCCAGCCTCAGAACCGACCAACTCCTTGGCGAAATGGTCGACTTCATGGTCACGAGTTCGCACATGTTCGTCTCGCCCAACACGTTTGACCTCTACCTGAGGTTGAGACTTGGATTCTCAGCCACCGTTGGGGGAGAGCTGCCTTGATGGATCGACCATCGCCCAGGTGTACGGCCACGATGCACATAGCCGACCAACACCCATCGCAAACTATCGCACTCGTACTGCCAAACTATGGTCGCTCGTATACACTTTAGTCTCCGAGCGACCAAGACGTCGTTGGGCGAAATGTTCAAAGGGGTGGTCGGATGGCAGTCACAAAGCGCGAGGTCGCGGAGCAGCTGGGCGTTGCCAAGCAGACGGTGGTCAACTACATCGACCGGCTGGGTCTCGCGCCCGAGCATGTGACCCGCGTGGGCAAGACGGACGTGCTCGACGACTATGCGGTCTCCGCCCTCGCAGACGCCCTGGGAAAGAACGTTCCGCCCCGTCCGACGCAGGGCACGCCAGACACCCATAGACCGTCGAATTCCGAGGCGGGGGACTCCGTCATAGCCGCGCTCAACGCGAGAATCGCCGATCTCAAGGAGCAGAACGACCGGCTCGTCTCTGAGCTGGCTGAGCTGCGGGCCTCCCGTGAACGCGAACTCACCGAGATGCGCGCCCAGCTTGACGCCGCCAACGACCGCGCGGCCCGTCTCGCTGAGCGCGTGGCGGGCATTGCCGAGCGTCAGCAGGCCATATCCGCACTGCCCTGGTGGAAGCGCAGCACCTTTGCCACCAAGCTCCTCGGCTCAGGGTCGGACGTCACGGACTAGCCTTTGGGTAGCTCGCTCCGCTGCGCGCAGCCGCTACCGCACGGCACGCAGGCCGATGTCGGTGCGCAGCGTCTTGCCCTCGAAGTCAATGAGCTCGCAGGCCTCGTACGCCCGGGCTCGGGCCTCCTCGAAGGTGGGGGCCACTGCCGTGACGTCGAGCACGCGGCCGCCGTTTGTCACGAGCTCGCCGTCGCGCAGGGTCGTGCCCGCGTGGTAGACGGTGACGCCGTCGAGGGCCTCAGCACGCTCGATGCCGGTGATGGCCTTGCCCTTCTCGTAGCTGCCGGGATAGCCCGCGGAGGTGAGCACCACGGAGAGGGCCCAGTCGTCCTCCCAGCCCACCATGTCCTCGGAGAGCTCGCCGCTGTCACACGCGAGGAAGACCTCGACGAGGTCCGCCCTCATGCGGGGGAGCACCACCTGGGTCTCGGGATCGCCGAAGCGGGCGTTGAACTCGAGGACCTTGGGACCCTCCTCGGTGAGGATGAAGCCGCCGTAGAGGCAGCCGGAGTAGGTGATGCCCTCGGAGGCGAGCTCGGCCACCACGCGCCGCTCGACGTCCACCATGGCCGCCAGCTCGTCGGCGGAGACGAGGTGCTCGGGGACGGGGGAGTAGACGCCCATGCCGCCGGTGTTGGGACCAAGGTCGCCGTCAAGGGCGCGCTTGTGGTCCTGGGCGGTGGCCAGCGGCACCACGGTCGTGCCGTCCGTGAGGGCCAGAAGCGAGCACTCGGGGCCCTCGAGCATCTCCTCGACCACCACGGTGGCACCGGCGTCCCCGAAGGCGCCGGAGAAGCACTCGTGAACGCCCTCCAGGGCCTCCTCAAGGGTCGTTGCCACGATCACGCCCTTGCCCGCGGCCAGGCCGTCGGCCTTGACCACGATGGGCGCGCCCGTCTGGCGCACGTAGGCAGCGCAGGACTCCTCGTCCGTGAAGCTGCGATAGGTCGCGGTAGGCACGCCAGCACGGGCCATGACCTGCTTGGCGAACTTCTTGGAGCCCTCCATCTGGGCGGCCGCGCCGTTGGGGCCGAAGCAGGGGATGCCGGCTGAGCGCACCGCGTCGGCGACGCCCTCCACGAGGGGCGCCTCCGGGCCTATGACCACGAGGCCGATGCCATGCTCGCTCGCCCAGGAGGCAACGGCAACCGGGGACTCGGCGTCGAGCTCCACGGCCTCAGCCATACGGTCCATGCCGCCGTTTCCGGGCGCCACGTAGAGCTTCCCCGCGCGCGGCGACTCGGCGAGCTTGGCGAGAAGCGCGTGCTCGCGGCCGCCGGAGCCAAGCAGCAGGATATCCACCTTCGAGTCGCTCATGTCCAAAAACCCTCCTAGTGCCAGTACCGGTCGATCGTCTGCTCGCGGTCCGGACCCACCGTGATGATGGACACGCGCACGCCGGCGAGCTGCTCGAGGAAGTCGATGTAGTCCT
>CAZCTE010000040.1:0-9043 GCA_964501395.1 uncultured Atopobium sp. | reverse complement strand
GCCCTCGCCGCGGCGATGCCCTCGGCCTGGCGCTGACGGATGCTCTCCCGCTCGAGCTGCGCCACGTAGCTCAGGAGCTGCAGCACCATGTCGGAGATGAACTCGCCCGTGAGGCCGCCCCGCTCCTGGCGCGTGTCCAGCAGCGGCATGTCGAGGACCACGATGTAGACCCTGCGCTCCTTGGTGAGCCTGCGCCACTCGTCGATGATGTCGTCGTAGCTGCGCCCCAGGCGGTCGATGCTCTTGATGACAAGCGTGTCTCCCCTGCGCATGCGCCGCACGAGGCGCCGATAGCCCGGGCGGTCAAAGTCCTTACCGCTCGCCTTGTCCGAGAAGATGCGCCCGGGCTCCACGCCATAGGCCGCGAGCGCGTCCAGCTGGCGTGCGAGGTTCTGGTCTCGGCTCGACACCCTCGCGTAGCCGTAGGTGACGCCCGCCGCCTGCATCGTGCTGGCGGTTCCCCGCCCCTGGCCCTTCTCGCCGTCCCGCATGGTCCCTCCTCTAACCGAGCCTCCCGCTCCCGCGGCGGGCAACTCTCATGAGACCAAAGGGGCCACACGCGCACCTGCAGATAGAAAAAGGCGGCCCTCCCTGCGGAAGGCCGCCTCTCAACGCGATTTCCTGGTAGGTGCTACTCCTCGACCAGCTCGAACATGTCGGGGCCCACGCCGCAGAGCTCGCAGACAAAGTCCTCGGGCAGCTCGGGGGTGTCGACGGTGACCTCCCAGCCGCAGACGGTGCAGCGGAACGTGTACGTCTTCTCGTCAGCCATGTGAATCTCCTCTCACGTGTGGCACGGGGCGTGCCGACCCTCAGGCAAATGCTATCACAGCGGTGACGTATTCCGCCCGGCGCGCGGCGCCCCCTCGCCCGCCCGCCTCCTAGCGGTTCATCTCCTTGAGGGCGCGGGCGATCTCGCGGTCGGAGTCCCGCTTGGCCATGTCCGCGCGCTTGTCGTAGAGCTTCTTGCCGCGCCCCAGGCCAATGGCGAGCTTCACGCGGTTGTGCTCGTCGAAGTAGATCTCCAGGGGCACGAGGGCCAGGCCCTTCTGCCGGAGCTTGCCGTCCAGGTAGTCGATCTGGCGGCGGTGGAGCAGGAGCTTGCGCTTGCGGTCCGGGTCCACGTTCCACACCCCGCCGTTGGAGTAGGGGTGGATGTGCACGCCGTGGAGCCACGCCTCGCCGCCGCGGATGAGGCAGAAGGCGTCCGTAATCTGGCAGGCCCGCTCGCGCAGGCTCTTGACCTCGGTCCCCGTGAGCTCGAGGCCCGCCTCAAAGGTCTCGTCAATGAAGTACTCGTGGCGCGCGGAGCGGTTGCGCGCGATGGTCTTCTTCTCGGGCCTAGTCCGTCGCATCGCCCGCCCCCTCGTCGTCGGTCTCGCGGATGAGGGCGAGAAGCGCCTTGGCCGCGGGCTCCCCCACGAGGTCGCGCGCCTTCAGGGTGAGCGTCGCTGCCGTGTTCCGGTCGCCGGCCTCGGCGGCGTCCCCCGCGCACATGAGCAGGCAGACGGCAATGTCCGCGTTGGCCCCGGCGGGCAGCCCCTCGGCGCCCAGCAGCTCCTCCATCTCGGCGTCCGTTACCAGGTCCGGGTCGCGCTCCGTCCCGGCCGCCTGCTCGAGCGTGGCCTCCACGGAGGAGTCCCGCACGTCCAGGGCCCGAGCGGCCCGCAGGGCCGCGGCCGCGGTCCGGGACTTGCCCGTCGAGGCAAACCAGCCGGAGAAGTTGAGGAAGGCGCGCGCCAGGTGGCGGGCGTCGCTCGCGCGCTCGAACACGCTGTAGGTGAGCGCCAGGTACTCCTGCTCGTCGCCCGCCATGCGATAGAGGTCCGCGAGGTTGAGGCGGTAGCTGCACTCCATGGGGTTCCACCGCACGGCGAGCTTGAGGGCGTCCCGGGCCCCGTCGTAGTCGTCCGTGTAAACGCAGGAGAGCGCGAGGTCGCCGTAGAGCCGGTCGAGCGGCTCGCCCACGTCGCGGAGCTCGCGGGGGTCATCCTCAACGCGCCGGTACGCCAGGCGCTCAAAGAGCGTGGGGAAGCTGAACCACTGCATCTCGTCGGTGGTGGGGCAGTTCTTGTCCACGTACTCCTCGGCGTCCTCCGCAAGCCGCGCGAGCAGCTCGTGGGCGGCCTCCGCCTGCTCCTGGAGCATGAGCCCCTCGGCGCGCTCGAGCTCCTCCGTCAGTTCGGTGTGTTCCATGCATCCTCCTCGCGGCCGCGGCCGCGCGCACTTCTCAGGTTCTGATCCGTCCATTATCCTCCTCGGCCACCGCGATGGCGAGGAGGGCCACGGCTTCAGCCGCGCCCGCGCGGCAGCGCAAGGTCAATCTGCCCTCGGGACACGTTGACGCCCGCCACCTCCACGACCACGCGCCGACCGAGCCCCCAGACGGCGCCCGTCTCCTCGCCCGTGAGCGTCATCCGGGCCTCGTCGTAGGTGAACCACTCGTCCCCCAACGCCCTCGTGGGGAGCAGCCCCTCGGCGTGCGTGTCCTCGAGGGTCACAAAGAGCCCAAAGCGCTCGCAGCCCGAGACCACGCCGGAGAACCGCTCGCCCACGTGCGCGGAGAGAAGCTCGGCCATCTTGATCTTCTGGGAGGCGCGGGCCGCGGCGTCGGCCGTGCGCTCGAGCTCCGAGCAGGTGAGGCAGAGCTGCGGGAGGGCCGCGGCCTGGGCGCGCATCTCCCTGCCCTCCAGGCGGCCCGAGAGCAGCGCCTTGAGGGCGCGGTGGACCAGGACGTCCGGGTAGCGCCGAATGGGCGAGGTGAAGTGGCAGTACGCCCGCGCCCCCAGCGCGTAGTGGCCGTCGTTCTGGGGCAGGTAGACGGCCCGCCTCTGGGCGCGCAGCAGCAGCGCGTTGGCCACGGGCTCCGCGGAGGTCCCGCGCGCCCGCTCGAGCACGCCGCGGATGGCATACGGGTCGCCCGAGAGCAGCCCCTCCGTCGAGGCCGCGTCGAGAAGCCCGAGCTCGCGCAGGGGCTGCACACAGGCGCGCAGGTCCTCCGGGGCGGGCCGCTCGTGCACGCGGTAGGCCGCCGGCGCCTCGGCCTCGGCAAGGCGACGCGCCACGCACTCGTTCGCAAGGAGCATGGCCTCCTCGATGAGGCCCGTCGCGCGCGTGCGGCGGCGCACCGCAACGCCCGTGGGGCGCCCCGCGTCGTCGAGCGTGACCTTGGCCTCGACGGTCTCGAAGTCGATGGCCCCGCGCTCTCGGCGCACGCGCTCCCTCAAGGCGCGAATCTCGTCGAGGGTGGAGAGGAGCTCGGCCACCTCGGCTGCCCGCTCGGGCGGGCAGGGCAGGTCACCCGGGTCGAGCGCGCCCTCCAGCAGGGCGTCCACCTGGTCGTACGTGAGGCGCGCCGCCGAGCGTATCGCCGACGGGCACATCCGTGCGCCAACCACCTCGCCGCGGGCGTCCAGCCGCATGGTCACGCTCATGGCCAGGCGGTCCTCGCCCGGGCGCAGCGAGCACACGTCGTTGGAGAGGCGCTCCGGCAGCATGGGGATGACGCGGTCCGCGAGGTAGGCGGAGCAGGTCCTGCGCTTTGCCTCGTTGTCCATGGGGTCGTCGGGCATCACGTAGCTTGTGACGTCCGCGATGTGCACGCCCAGCTCAAAGCCCCCGTCCGAGAGCCTTCTGGCGCTCACCGCGTCGTCGAAGTCCCGCGCGTCCACGGGGTCCACGGTGACGCAGAGCAGCCCCCGCAGGTCGCGCCTCCCTCGGTCCTCGGAGAGGGCCTCGTCCACGCGGGCCTCGACCTTCTCGGCCGCCTCGAGCGCGGACGCCGGGAAGTCCCCGGCAAGGCCGTACGAGGCCACCACGGACTCGATGTTGAGGTCGAGCTCGTCGGAGGAGCCCACGCGCCGCTCGAGCGTGACCACGGCCGAGCTCTTCCTCGTGGGGTACTCGGTGATGCGCGCCACCACGACGTCGCCCTCGCCCACGCCCAGGCGCTCCGGGCTGGGGTCCTCGGGCACCACGAAGAATTCGTGGCCCAGTCGCGCGTCGAGCGGCACCACGGCGCCCAGCGGCCCCGCGGGCGAGAAGCGCCCGAGGAAGGTGGTGACGGCGCGGCCGAGGACCTGTCGGACCACGGCGCGGGGCGCCGATCCCCGCCGCTTCACGAGCGCGACCTCGACCTCGTCCCCGTTCATGGCCTCGCGCTGGCCGCGGCGGACGAGCTCGAACGTGCCCTCCGGGGTCTCGACGCGGGCGGACCCGGGGCGCGACACCACGAGGGTGCCCGTCAGCGTGGGGGCAACATTCCGGGGGCCGCCGGAGCGCCCGCGCCTGGTGTTCCCGCGATGCGGCCTCTTTCTGCCCATTGGGCTCCCCCTCTCATGGACGGTGATGCGACGATGGGCGCCCGGCCCGCCGTCGCGGGGCATGCGCCCGGGCCCAGCGCCAGGGCCCCGATGGTGATGCAAAGGCCCCCGGCCCCGCCGGGAGGACTCCGGGGAGTCTCTCCGAGGCGGTTCCGGGGGCCTCAGACGCTCGTGCTGCCCGGGCCTAGACCTTGAGGTAGCGCCCCATCGCGATGGCAGAGCCAAACAGTCCGATGACGACGCCTATGGCCAGGATGGCACCGTAGATCGCGTAGAGCATCGTCGAGGCGATGTTGAACGAGAGGAACGAGAGGTTCTCGGAGAGCGCGGGGATGAGCGTGTTCACGCCGACGGCGAGCGCCCCGATGGCGAGGAGCGCCCCCAGGACCGCCTCGATCACGCCCTCGGCGACGAACGGCCCGCGGATGAACCCGTTGGAGGCGCCCACGAGGCGCATGATGCCAATCTCGCGCCTGCGCGCGGTGATGGCGAGCCTGATCGTGTTGTTGATGAACACGAACGCCACGAAGATGAGCAGGGCCACGAGCGCGACCATGGCGATGCGGATGTACGACGTCACGCTGAAGAGCCGCTCGACCGTGCCCTGGCCGTACTGGACGTCGCCGGAGGGGTCCGTGGGGTCGTCGCAGATCTCGGCGAAGGCCTCGTCCTCCATGATGCGCGTGGCCGTCTCCTCGACCAGCTCGGGGTCGACGACGCGGATCACGAGCGAGGCGGGAAGCGGGTTCTCCCCGTCCAGGGCCGCGATGGCGTCGGCGGCGTTGCTGTTGGACATCGAGGAGCGGAACTCCTCAAGCGCCTCGTCCTTGGACTTGTAGGTGACGGACTCGACGTTGTCCCAGCTCTCGATCTCCTCCATGTAGGCCTCGACGTCCTCGTCGGAGGCGTCGTCCGAGAGGAAGGCCTGGATGGTGACCTGGTCCTCGACGCTGCCGAGCACGCTGTCGATCATGACCGAGCCGAGCGCGAAGACGCCGATGATGAAGAGCGAGAGGAAGATGGAGACGATGGCCCCGAGCACCGTGGTCCAGTTGCGGCGGAAGTGATGCGCGCACTCGCGCAGGGCGTATCCGATGTTAGAGGGCGCCATAGTAGCCGTAGCCTCCCCTCTCCTGGTCGCGGACGACGCGGCCGGCCTCGAGCGCGATGACGCGCTTGCGCATGGAGTCGACCATCTCGCGGTCGTGGGTGGCCATGACCACGGTGGTGCCCGTGCGGTTGATGCGGTCGAGCAGCTTCATGATGCCGAGCGAGATCGCGGGGTCGAGGTTGCCCGTGGGCTCGTCGCAGACCAGCAGCGGCGGGCGGTTGACCATGGCGCGCGCCACGGAGACGCGCTGCTGCTCGCCGCCGGAGAGCTGGTCGGGGAAGTGCTTCATGCGATCGCCCAGACCAACGAGGCGAAGCACCTCGGGAACCTGGGCCTTGATCACGGACCTCGGCTTGCCGATGCACTCGAGGGCAAAGGCGACGTTCTCGTAGACCGTCTTGTCCGGAAGCAGCTTGAAGTCCTGGAAGACGGTGCCGATCTGACGACGCAGATACGGGACCTTGCCGTTGCGCATCTTGGTGAGGTCCTGCCCCGCCACGATGACCTGCCCCCTGGTGGCGCGCAGCTCGCGCGTGATCAGGCGCAGGAACGACGACTTGCCCGATCCGGAGTGGCCCACGATGAAGACGAACTCGCCCGGATAGATGTCCAGGCTCACGCCCTCGAGGGCGGGCTTGTTGGGCTGGGCGGGATAGACGAGCGTGACGTCCCTGAAGGACACGGTGGGGGTGCCGGTGCGGGAGACGGCCGGGGCGCCGTCGTCCGCGAGCGGCGCGAACACGCTGGTGTATCCCGGCTGCTCGGCGGGGTCGGCGGGTTCGGAGGCGGTCACGGCGTGCACAGCCTCAAGCGTCTCCTCAACGGCCTGCCCGCTCATGCCCCCCTCTGCGGGAGCGCCCGTCGGGGCGTCCCTCAGAATGTCCGTCAGAGGGTCCATCGGGACGTCCAGGCCGGCCGACGGCATCGACCCTGCCTGCGGAGCCGCCTCGGACGTCACGCCGGAATCCCGGCCCGCGTCCTCGGACCCCTGTCGCTCAGTGCTACGAAAGTGGCTGGCCACAGAAGCTCCTTCTCTTGTCTCGAAATTGACAGATACGTTTGCCAGTTTAGCAAAGCCCCAGCTTCCGATTAGTGCGCCCCCGTCGAGACGGGCATTCAGCAGAACTCCGTCACACGGCCAACGCGCGGTTGAAAGCCGGGTCCGTGCCCACGACTGCGAGGCCGGCGATTGGCTACTTTCCCTCGCCCACGGCCCAGCGGTGGTAGCCCACCACGAAGGGGTCCAGGTCGCCGTCCGAGAGCACGGCGTCGACGTTGCTCGTCTCCACGCCCGTCCGGAGGTCCTTGACCAGCCGGTAGGGGTAGAGGACGTAGCTCCTGATCTGGTTGCCAAAGCCGATGTCGCGCTTGGGGCCGCGCAGCTCGTCGAGCTCCTCCTCGCGACGGGCGAGCTCCAGCTCGTAGAGGCGGCTCCTGAGCACGCTCATGGCAAAGGCCTTGTTCTGGAGCTGGCTGCGCTCGTTCTGGCAGGTCACCACGATCCCCGTGGGCAGGTGCGTGATGCGCACGGCCGAGTCGGTGGTGTTGACCCCCTGGCCGCCGTGCCCGCTGGCATGGTAGACGTCGATGCGCAGGTCGTTCTGGTCGATCTCCACCTCCACGTCGTCCGGCAGCACGGGCAGCACCTCCACGCCGGCAAACGTGGTCTGGCGCCGCTTCTTGGCGTCGGTCGGGGAGATGCGCACGAGACGGTGGACGCCCTGCTCGGCGCGGAGCATCCCGTAGGCGTTGCGGCCGCTCACGGTGAACGTGGCGCGGTTGAGCCCTATGGCCTCCCCCGGCTCGGCGTCGTTGACGGTCACCTTCCAGCCCCGGCGGTCGCAGTAGCGCTGGTACATGCGAAAGAGCATCTCGCACCAGTCCTGGGCCTCGAGGCCGCCCTGGCCCGGCGTGACCGTCACGATGGCGTCGCCGTGGTCGAGGTCGTCCGCGAACCAGGACGAGAGCTCGAGCTCCGAGAGGTCGCTCTCAAGCGACCTCAGCAGCTCGTCCGACTCGGCGAGAAGGTCGGCGTCGCCCGTCTCCTCCCCGAGCTCCAGCGCCGCGCGCGCGTCCTCGAGCTTGGCGCGGGCGGCCTCGATGCCGCTCACGTCGTCGCGGGCGGCGGCGAGACGCCCCATCAGCTCGCGGGCGCCCTCGGCGTCGTCCCAGAACCCCGGCTCCGCGCTCCTTGCCTCGAGCTCGGCGACCTCGTTTCGGCGCTCGTCGATGTGAAGGTAGCCCTCCACCTCCTCGAGGCGCGCGGCGAGGGCCTCCACCGCCTGGGGGCCGGTCTCCGCCATCTAGCGGTTCCTGCCGTGGCAGTTCTTGAACTTCTTCCCGCTGCCGCAGGGGCAGGGGTCGTTCCTGCCGACGCCTGCGTAGGGGTCGGGGTCGTCGGACTTGCGGTACGTCGTCGCCTTGGACGCGCCCGGGGTCGGGCCCTGCTGCTTCGAGGACACGGTGGCTCGCGCGCGGCCCGCGCCCTGCGCGCCCGCCTCGGAGGGTCCCGAGTAGCGCACGCCGCGCAGCCGGGCCGAACCCTCGTCGTCGGACGCCCTCTTGGCGGTCGGGGGCTTGACCACGACCTCGAGGCGCAGGATGGTGCGCAGGAAGTCCTCGTACATGGTGTTCACGAGCTCGGTGAAGGCGGCGTAGGCCTCGCCCTTGTACTCCACGAGGGGGTCGCGCTGACCAAAGCCGCGCAGGCCGATGCCGGTCTTGAGGTAGTCCATCTCCTGGAGGTACGCCATCCAGCGCGTGTCAATGACGCGCAGCATCACCTGGGCGGTGAGGGCCTGCATGGCCTGGTCGCCCAGGCGCTCGGTCTTGTCGGCAAAGCAGCTGCGCACGAACTCGGTGACGGTCCCCACCACCTCGTCGGGCTCGGGGTCCTCCTCGGGGTCCACGACGGGCACGTCCTTGCGGCCCGTGAGCGTCTCGAGCCACCTCTGGAGGCCGCGCGCGTCCCAGCTCTCGTCGTGGTCGGCCGGTGCGTGGGTCATGACCTCGCGCTCGACGGTGTCGTGCGTCACCTCGTCGATGTGGGCGGTGAGGTCCTTGCCGTCGAGGATCTTGTTGCGCTCCTCGTAGATCACCTGGCGCTGCGTGTTCATGACGTTGTCGTAGTCGAGGACGTTCTTGCGCATGGCGAAGTTGACCTCCTCGACCTTGCGCTGGGCGCTCTCGACGGCCTTGGTGACCATCTTCGCCTGGATGGGCATGTCGTCCGGCATGTCGTACTTCTTCATCATGGCGGAGATGCGGTCCATGCGGTCGCCGCCAAAGAGGCGCATGAGGTCGTCCTCGAGCGAGAGGTAGAACTGGGTCTCGCCCGGGTCGCCCTGACGGCCGGAGCGGCCGCGGAGCTGGTTGTCAATGCGTCGGCTCTCGTGGCGCTCGGTGCCAATGACGCAGAGGCCGCCGGCGGCCAGGACGTGCTCCTTCTCCTCGGCGCAGACCGCCTGGGCGCGCTCGAGCGCGGCGGCGCGCTGCTCCTTGGTGGCCTCCTCGGGGTCAACGCCGTCCTCGCGCAGGTAGTCGAGGGCAATGAGCTCGGGGTTGCCGCCGAGCAGGATGTCCGTGCCACGGCCGGCCATGTTGGTCGCGA
>CAZCTE010000039.1:0-9103 GCA_964501395.1 uncultured Atopobium sp. | reverse complement strand
TGTCGTTGTAGACCTTGTAGCCGTTGTAGGGCGCGGGGTTGTGCGAGGCCGTGAGGACGATGCCCGCGGAGGTGTGCAGGTGGCGCACCGCAAAGGACAGCGTGGGGACGGGCTCGATGCGCGGGTACACGTAGACGTGCACGCCGTTGGCGGCGAGCACGCCGGCCGCCACCTTCTGGAAGTCCTCGCCCTTGTTGCGCGAGTCGCGCGCGAGGGCGAGCGTGGGGTGCTCGTAGTGGGCGTTGAGATAGTCCGCCACGCCCTGGGTGGCCTGGGCCACCACGTAGACGTTCATGCGGTTGGTGCCCACGCCCAGCGTGCCGCGCAGGCCGGCGGTGCCAAAGGCGAGGTCACGGTAGAAGGCGTCAAAGAGCTTGTCCTCGTTGCCCTCCTGGGTGAGCTCGGCGAGCTCGGCCGCGAGGTCGGGCTCCGTGACGTTGTCCTGCCAGGTCTTGACGGTGGCCTCTATGCGTGCATCCATAGGCGTGTCCCCCAATGCTCGTGGCGCGGACGCGCCGCGCCTGACCCACATAATCGGATGAATTTTACTCGCCGGGGCGACCAGCCCGCGCGTCCCCTACGCAGACGGGTGCCGCCGGCCGGCGGACGGGGACGCTAGCGCGGGCGGCGCGGGCGCGCTGCCGACAAACGTCGCGACTCGCGCCGCCAGGCCAGCGCGCCGCCGTGCCTACGCCTCCACGCGCTCCACGAGGTAGGCGTGATGGACCTTGCGGTTGCGCGAGAAGTCCTCCGGGATGGTCTCGTCCGTGATGTCCGTGAGGCGCACGCCCGCGCGTGCGAGCTTCTCCACGTCCGGCCTGAAGCCGCGCAGGTTGCACGAGAAGACCGCCCTCCCGCCGCGAACCAGCAGGCGCGAGACGCCAATGACGAGCTCCACATGGTCGCGCTGGACGTCGAAGGATGACTTCCTCATGCGGGCGGAGTTGGAGAAGGTTGGGACGTCGCAGAAGACGAGGTCCCAGCGGTTGCGTGTGTGGCGCTGCTCGCTCACCCAGGAGAGGACGTCGGCCTGGACGTACTCGTGCTCGGGCCCGTCAAAGCCGTTGCGCGCCATGTTGCGCCGGGCCCAGTCGAGGCTCGGCCGGGAGAGGTCCACCGTGGTGGTGTGCTTGGCGCCGCCGTCCGCCGCGTAGCAGGTGGCGGTACCCGTGTAGGCAAAGAGGTTGAGGAAGCGCTTGGACCCCCTGGTCTGCTTCATCATCTCGCGGATGCGCGAGCGGGTCTCGCGATGGTCCAGGAAGATGCCGCAGTCGTGGCGCGCGTCGAAGTTGACCTCAAAGGTGAGGCCGCCCTCGTCCACGAGGTGGGCGCCCGCCGGAAGCTCGATCGCGCGCTGGCGAGAAGCGCGGCCGCGGCCGTCGCAGCGGTCCTTCCCCCGCGCGTCCCGCCCGGACGTCCGGGCCTCCCCGGCGTACTGCGAGCCGCCCCGAGAGCGCGTTCGCACCCGCACGCTCACGTCCGCGGGAGCAACGCCCAGCACGCGCGGCGCGATGGCGAGCACGTCGAGCAGCCGGCGGCGCGCGAGCCCCGGGTCGACCTCGCGCGGGGCGGCGTACTCGGAGACCTGGAGCCAGCGACCCGGCGTCTCGGAGCCCTCGTAGAGCTCGATGGCCACCGCGTAGTCCGGCAGGTCCGCGTCGTAGACCCGGTAGCAGGTCACGTCCTCGCGGCGCGCCCACCTCGCGCGCAGGCGGGCAACCTTGGCAAGGCGCCGCGCGAACTGCTCGGAGGCGGGCACGAGCACCGGGACCCGCTCGCCCGCGACCTCCACCGTCGCGGGGGGCTCCGCGGCGTCGCCCCGCCCGTAGACGCGGATGCTCGCGGGGTCGCGACCCACCATGACCTCGATTGCGCGCTCCGGCTCGGCGCGCAGGGCCGCGTCGAGGGCGTCGTCCCGCGCGAGGGCGGCCAGACGCAGGCCGGAGGCCGCCGAGGCGCTGGCGAGCAGGGACGCCTCGGTCGCGAGGTCGTGCTCCCCCACCCAGGAGAGGTCGCAGACCACGAGGGCGTCCCGCGCTGCACGGGCCGCCTCCGCGGCATCAGCAAACGAGCAGAACGTGGGCTCCGCGGAAAGGCCCGCCGCGCGGAGGGACTGCCGGCAGGCGGAGGCCATGCCGGGACGGTCATCCGCTGCCAGGAGCGCGCAGGGGTTCTGCTCGCCCGCGGAGGCACGTTCCTCCGCCTCGGCGAGCAGGGCCTCCCAGGCGGCAGCGTCATGCCCCGCCCAGCCCTGGAAGCCCCAGCGCGAGCGAAGCAGGCCCGGCGCGCGGTCGAGGGCCATGCCGGCCGCCTCCACGAGCAGGCTCCCCCGCCCGGCTCCCAGGACGGCAAGGGCGGGCGCGTCGGGGCCAGCCGGGCCACCGCCGCCCGTCGCACCGCAGACGCTCCCCCACCCGCCCGCGGCGAGCAGCGCGGCGGCGTAGTCCGGGCGCAGAGGCGCCGCGCCGTCATCGCGACGGGTGTCGTAGCCGCGCCGGAAGAGCGGCTCCCCGGCGAGGTCGAGCGAGACCGTGGCGCGCTCGCCCGAGAGCCTGACGCCAATCGTGAGGTCGGGGCGGGCGGTGTCCGTGACGGGACGGGCGCCCGTGGCCCCAAAGACCCGGTCGACCACGGCGTCCTTGGCGCGCAGGGCCACGAACTGGGTGTTTCTGAGCTGGGCGTTGGTGCCGTGGGCGTCAACCGCAAAGGTGGCGCCGGGCGCGAGGTGCCCCTCCCAGGCGACCGAGCCCACCCCCTCGTAGAGGGCATCGGAGCTTTCGGCGTCCACGCGCGCGAGCACGAGCAGCACGCGCGACGCGAGCCGCGACCACAGGCAGGCCCGGTACGCGTCCGCAAGCTCGCCGCCAAAGGACACCTGTCCCGTGAGCGGGCGCACCCGCGGCGCGCCGAGGCCCCTCAGCTCGTCCGCGAGCAGCTGCTCGAAGCCCTTGGGGCACGTTGCCACAAACTCCATCGGGTCACCTCTCGCCCGTGATTCTCGTCAGTTCCTCTCGCCGCACGGGCCGTCCGGCGCGGCGGGACCCGCCGGAGCCGCCGGCCACAACCGCGGGGCCCGCCGGAGCCGCCGGCGGCCGCAAGACCAGTCCGCTAGGCGCGGCCGTAGAACTCGTGCAGATCGCGCCCCATGGCCTCGAGCGTGGGCACGTCCACGTAGGACATGTGCCCGCAGCCGTAGAGGTACCAGCTCACGCGTCCCTTGAGCTGGGGGGAGAGGAACTGGCAGCTCATGTCGTGGATGACGTTCCACCAGGTGGTTGCCGCGTCGTAGCGCCCGCCGATGAAGGCGAGCTTCATCGTGGGGTCACGGCGCAGCGCCACCGCCACGTCGAGCGCGACGTTGGGCGAGCCCACGCGGCCCAGCCCCGGCTCCTCGTGGCTCCAGTCCCAGTTCATGTTGACCTTCTCATAGTTGTTGGAGAGGTAGCGGGCCGGGCCCCTATAGCCCAGGTCGTCCGCGCAGAAGCGCCTGAACGCGCGCACCCACGGGCCCTCCACCGCGTCGTCCGCCGCGTCCTCGCCGGCCACCCAGGAGTCGTAGCTCTGCATGGGCGAGGGTCCATCGGACGAGAAGCGCGTGTCCAGCCGGCCGCACACGCGCCCCTCGTCCGCGAGGAGATGCGTCCTAAAGTCCAGAAGGTCCACCCGCAGGTGGCGGGAGCGAATGTGCTCGGCGGTAAGGCCCGTGAGCTCGGACATGCGCTCGGCCACGGCCCGCTCGGCCTCCTCGCCCAGGCGGTCACCGCGCAGGAGCGCCGGGGCCAGCTCCTCCTCGGCGAAGGCCATGGCGCGCTCGAACCACTCCTGCTCGCCGCAGCCCTCCCCGGCCCTGCCAAAGAACTGCGCCGTGGCGGCGTAGACGGGCAGCATGCCCAGGTAGTAGAGGTCGTCCCCGGGGTTGAGGATCCCTGCGACGTTGAGCACCGCCGAGAGCATGACCACGCCCATGACCTGCACGCCCCGCTCGCCCAGAAGACGCATGAGCACGGCGTTGCGTACGGTGCCGTAGGACTCGCCAAAGAGGTAGAGCGGGCTCGACCAGCGGCCGCTCTCCGTGAGCCACGCGCAGATGGCCCGCGCGAAGGCGTCCGCGTCCCCGTCCGTGGAAAAGAGCTTCTTGGGGTCGGCGTCCTCGGCCAGCACGGACCAGCCGGTGCCCAGGGCGTCCAGGAACACGAGGTCGGAGTCCGCGAGCAGCGTGTGGGGGTTGTCCTCCACCGGGGCGTCCGCGCGCACGTGACTCACGCCGTCAGTGGCCACGCGCCGGGGCCCGATGCCTCCGAAGTTGATGGGCACCGAGCTCGAGCCCGGGCCGCCGTTGTAGGCAAAGGTCACGGGGCGGGACGGGTCCGCGTGGCCCTCCTCGTCCACCGCCACGTAGGAGAGCGAGAACATCCTGCCGAGAAGCACACCCGCGTCGTCACGCACCTCCAGGTGCGCCGTCCGCGCCTCGTACTCGATGCTGCGCTCGCCGTCCGTCCAGGTGAGGCGGGCGGACGCCGCCTCGGGCACCGCGCTCGCGCGCTCCGCCGGCACGCTCGCATAGACGCCGCGCACGGCGCCCCCCGCCTCCGTCGCGGCCTGGGTGCGCGCCTCGTCCTTCTCGTCAGCCATGCTCTTCCTTCCCGCGTGGGTTTTCTCCGGTCCGTCTCCCAGGGCCCGTCCGTGGGGCCCGCAGGCGCCTTCGATCTCAAGGCCCCATTCTATCCTCTCCCCCGGACGCCGCGCGCGGGCCCCCGCGGCGGCCCGCGCGGCCCGGCCCCCGCACCGGCGCCCCCCGCGCACGAGCCCCCTTCCATGGTTTGCCCCTTCCCCAAGCGCTACACTGGCCTGCTACGCGAGCATCCCGCGCACCCGCCGGGAGGCCCGCGCATCTACAGGACCGTCCTTGGAGTCACATGAGTGAATCGACCGCGCCCTCCCCCTCCCCGTCGGAGTACCGGAAGGCCACGTCCTCGGGAATCCCGCTCTCCGCGGGGATGCTCCTCGTCACCCTCGGCGTGGTCTACGGGGACATCGGCACGAGCCCGATGTACACCCTCAAGGCCATCATCTCCGGCAACGGCGGCCTCGCCACCATGTCAGAGGACGTGGTCCTGGGGGCCCTCTCCCTCATCATCTGGACGCTCACCCTCATCACCACCGTCAAGTACGTGCTCGTGGCCATGAGGGCCGACAACCACAACGAGGGCGGCATCTTCGCGCTCTACAGCCTCGTGAGGCGCTGCGGCCGGTGGCTCATCATCCCCGCCATGGTGGGCGGTGCGGCGCTTCTTGCCGACGGCATCCTCACGCCGGCCGTCACCGTGACCACCGCGATCGAGGGCCTTCGCACGGTGGACTCCCTCTACCAGCTCATCGGCGACGACCAGCAGGTCGTGATCGTGGCGGTGGTCTGCATCATCAGCGCGCTCTTCCTCCTCCAGCGGGCCGGCACCTCCAGGATCGGCCGGGCCTTCGGCCCCATCATGACGCTGTGGTTCGTCTTCCTGGCCGTGGCGGGCCTCCCGTACGTCCTGGCCAACCCCGGGGTCCTGCGCGCGCTCAACCCCCTGCGCGGCATCAGCTTCCTCTTCGACGGCGGCCTCAACGCCGCCGGCGTCATGGTGCTGGGCAACGTCTTCCTCTGCACCACCGGCGCCGAGGCCCTCTACTCGGACATGGGCCACGTGGGCAAGCGCAACATCTACGCCACCTGGCCCCTCGTGAAGCTCTGCCTCATCGTCAACTACCTGGGTCAGGGCGCCTGGATCATCGCCAACAGCGGCTCGGCGGAGCTCGCGGCCGTGGAGGACCTCAACCCCTTCTTCCAGATGCTGCCCGGGCAGGCGCGCGTCTTCGCCGTGCTCCTCTCCGCGCTCGCGGCCATCATCGCGTCGCAGGCCCTCATCACCGGGTCCTTCTCCATAGTCTCCGAGGCGACGCGCCTGGACCTCATGCCCCACATGCGCGTCAGCTACCCCGCCGAGACCAAGGGCCAGATCTACATCCCCCTGGTCAACAACGTGATGTGGGTCGCCTGCCTCTGCGTGGTGCTCCTCTTTAGGACCTCGGCGAACATGGAGGCCGCCTACGGCCTGGCCATCACCGTGACCATGCTCATGACCACGGTGCTGCTCACCGTCTATCTGGCGCGCGTGCGGCACCGGCCGGCGCTCGCCGCGCCCCTCGCGGCCTTCTTCGGCGCCATCGAGCTCATGTTCTTCGTGTCGAGCCTCACCAAGTTCTTCCACGGCGGCTACGTGACCGTGCTCATGGCGTCAGCGATCTTCGTCGTCATGTACGTGTGGCGCCGCGGCACCGCAATCGAGCGCACACAGACCCTGTACCTGCCCGTGGCCGCCTACCTCGACCAGCTCTTCGACCTTGTCCACGACGACGCCTACCCCTACCTGGCGGACAACCTCGTCTTCATCACCAACGACTCGTCCTTCGACAAGCTCGACCGCGACATCCTCTACTCGATCCTGGACAAGCGCCCCAAGCGCGCCAAGGCCTACTACTTCCTCAACGTCCAGGTCACCGACGAGCCCTTCACCCACGAGTACCTCGTGGAGACCTTTGACACGGACTTCCTCTTCAAGGTCCAGCTGCGCCTGGGCTTCAAGGTCAACCAGCGCGTCAACACCTACCTCTACCAGATCGTGGACGACCTGGTCCAGCGCGGGCAGATCGCCCCTCAGGGGCACAGGTACTCGATCTACCGCAAGCCGAGCGTGGTGGGCGACTTCAGGTTCTGCCTCATCCGCAAGACCGTCTCCCCGGAGACGGAGCTCTCCGGCCTCAGCCGCCGCTGCATCGAGCTCAAGTACCTCATCCGCCGCCTCTGCGGCTCTCCAGACCGCTGGTACGGTCTGGAGAACTCGAGCGTCATCTACGAGTACGTGCCCCTCTTCTCCAAGACCCGGCACCCGCAGCGGCTCACTCGCATCGAGCACGAGCCCACGCGCGTGGCGGCGAGGGGCGCGGGCGAGCAGGGCGAGAACCCTGCCGCCGACGCTGCCTCAGCCGGCGGCTCCCCGCACGGGGACGCCTAGGCTCAGCGCTCGTCGAGCGGGACGTAGACGCCCGGCTCCTGCGTCGTCACGGTGTTGTAGGCGGGGCGGATGAGCCGGCGGGCACCGTAGAGCTCCTCCATGCGGTGCGCCGTCCAGCCGGCCAGGCGCGCCATCGCAAAGATGGGCGTGTAGAGGTCCTGCGGGATGCCGAGCATGGAGTAGACGAAGCCCGTGTACATGTCGATGTTGGTGCTTATGGGCTTGGTGATGCCGCGCTCCTCGCGCATGACCTGCGGGCCCAGGCGCTCGATGCTCGCGATGAGGTCGAGCTTCTCGACCTGGCCCTTCTTCTGGGCGAGCCGGCGCGCGTACTCGCGGATGATCTCTGCGCGCGGGTCGGTCTTGGTGTAGACGGCGTGGCCCAGGCCGTAGAGCAGGCCCGCCCCGTCGAAGGCCTCCCTGCGCAGGATCTTGGCCAGGTAGGCGGAGACCTCCCCGTCGTCCGACCAGTCGCGCACGTGGTCTGCCACGTCGTCGATCATGTCGCCCGCCTTGTAGTTGGCCCCGCCGTGCTTGGGGCCCTTGAGCGAGCCTATGGCCGCTGCGTAGGCGGAGTAGGCGTCGGTGCCGGAGGAGGAGAGGACGCGCGTGGTGAACGTGGAGTTGTTGCCGCCGCCGTGCTCCGCGTGGAGGACGAGCATGACGTCGAGCAGCATGGCCTCCTCATGGGTGAAGCCCTCGTCGCTGCGCAGGACGTCGAGCATGGTCTCGCCCATGGAGTAGCCCTCGCGCGCGGGCGGGACCAGGAGCTTGGTGCCGTTGGTCTCGGCCACGTGGGCGGCGTGCGCCACGGCGGCCGTGCGCGGCAGGCGGCCGAGAAGCGAGAGCGCCACGTCGACCTCGTGGGCGGGCGAGGTGTCGTCCGGCGTGGGGTCAAAGGCGTAGAGCAGCAGCGTGGCGCGCTGGAGCACGTTCATGATGCTGTGGCTGTGCGTGGCGCGCGGGAAGATCCCCAGGAAGCCCTCTGGGAGCTGACGGCGCGAGTCGATGCGGGCGCGGAAGTCCGCGAGCTCCGCGCGGTTGGGCAGGCGCCCGGCGATGAGCAGGTAGGCGACCTCCTCGTAGGCAAAGCGGTCCTCCGCCTGCGCGGCGTCAATGAGCTGGTCAACACTGTAGCCGCGGTAGATGAGGCGCCCATCGTCCGGCTCGATTCCGTGCTCGGTCTTCCTGTAGCCGTGGACGTCCGAGATGGTGGTGAGACCCACGAGCACGCCCGAGCCGTCCGCGTTGCGCAGGCCGCGCTTGACGTCGTACTTCTCGTAGAGCTCCTGCGGGATCATGTCCACGTTCTCGTAGCCGCGGTACAGGCCGTCCGAGACGGGAGGCAGGCCGAGGCCCACGGAGGGCATGGGATAGGCGTCCGTCACGTCCTCGAAGGCGGACGTCTCCCGCGAGGTGAGGATGGGCCAGCCGCCCCCTTTGGTGATCTTGATCATGGCGGGTCCTCTCTGTGAGCCGATGAGCCGGGGCGAGGAGCGTCGCCTCTAGGAGCTAATCCGCCGCCGACATCACCCGTTCCAGTCTATTGCCGCAGTTCTCGCCGCTAGAGGCGGTACATGTACTTGAAGACCTCCTCGCGCTGCAGGGTGATCTGCACGCCGAGCTGCTCGGAGAGGCCGTCGAGGGTGCCCTTGAGCTCCGCGAACTCGGCGGAGGCGAGGTCCACGAGCATGGTCATGGTGAAGGTGCCCTGCAGGATGGTCTGGGAGATGTCGAGGATGTTGCACTCGCGCTCGGAAAGCGCGCCCGCAACGGCCGCGACAATGCCCGGGCGGTCACTGCCCAGAACGGTAATGATTGCTCGGCCGGAGGGGGTTTCCTCGGCGGCGTCGTGAGCGTTCGTCATGGTCTCCTCCTTGGACGGCATGGGCTGTAAAGATGCGTTTTCCCAGTTTTCCTACCAGTTCCCGAATTGCCAGTGCAATTCCCGATGGCAAATCCCAATGGACTGAGTTTCCCCAATTCTAGGGGGCGTCGTCACGGCCACACACTACCCACACGACATAGACGAATGCCTGACATCTGAG
>CAZCTE010000038.1:0-9278 GCA_964501395.1 uncultured Atopobium sp. | reverse complement strand
TTACTCGTGAGGATGCGTCGGCCGGGCGGCGATCCCGGGTCGTTGCGACCCGACGGCCCGACGAGTCCCGGCGGGGCACAGGCGCGTCACCCACCGTGTCCGCCGTCCTCTCGCCGGAAACGTCCCCACCAACATGCCGTTACGGTAAGCTCCTGATAGCGCCATTGCGCGTCCCCGCGCCCGGGAGCAGCCCTTGAACGAGAAGACCAGAGAGATCGTCACCGCCTACGCCGACGAGTGCCACGAGGAGGAGCTCGAGCTCCTGCGCACGCTCGCCCGGATACCCGCGCCGTCCGGGGACGAGGGCCGGCGCGCCGTCTTTGTGCGCGACTGGTGGCTGGCGCAGGGCGCCCCGGTGGGTTCGGTACGCATCGACGCCGCCAAGAACGTGATCCTCTCGCTGCCCGGCGGGACTGGTGCGGGCGGGGACGAAACTGGTAGGGCCGTCGTAGCTGGGGACGAAGCAGGCGGGACCCGCGCGGCTGGCGGCACAGGCGGCGGGACCCGCGCGGCTGACAACGACACCGCGGGCAACGCGTCCGGCACCGATGCCGCCGGCCCCAACGCCGTCCCGGACAAGGGCATCGCCGTCTTCGCCGCGCACATGGACGTGGTCTTCCCGGACACCGAGCCCCTCCCCCTCGAGGAGACCGAGACGCGCCTCCTGGCCCCCGGCGTGGGCGACGACACCGCCAACCTCGTGGGGCTCATGCTCGCCGGTCGCTACCTCTTGCGGCACCACGTCCCTCTCGAACGGCCCCTGCTCATCGTGGCCAACTCCTGCGAGGAGGGCCTCGGCAACCTCGCCGGAACCCGCGAGCTCTTCTCGCGGTACGCGGGGCGCGTGCGCGAGTTCACCTCGTTCGACCTCTACCTGGGCATGCACGTGGTCTCCGCCGTGGGCTCGCATCGCTGGAAGGTCACCTGCCACACCGAGGGCGGCCACTCCTGGGAGAACTTCGGGCGGGACAACGCCATCGAGGCGCTCTGCTCGTTCATCGAGGACCTCTACGCCCTCGACCTGCCCACGCGGGCCAAGACCACGATCAACGTGGGCCGCTTCGAGGGCGGCACCACGGTGAACTCCATCGCCGAGGAGGCGAGCGTCCTCGTGGAGTACCGCTCGGCGTCCGAGGAGTGCCTCGAGGAGATGTTCGGGAAGTTCGTGGTGCTCGTGGAGCGCCACCTCAAGCGGGGCATGCGCGTGGACGTGCGCCTCATCGGCCGGCGCCCGGCGTCCGGCGAGCGCGTCCCGGAGGGCCAGGCCTCCCTCATCGCCCGCACGGACGAGATCCTGCGCGGGGTGGGCGGCGTAAGCTCAATCGCCCACCAGGATTCCTCGACCGATGCCAACATCCCCTTCTCGCTGGGCATCCCCGCGCACACCGTGGGCACCGTCGAGGGGGACCTCCTTCACACGCGCGAGGAGTGGATCGAGAAGGACAGCCTGCGCCGCGGGCTCGCGGTCATCCTCGCGCTGCTGCTCGAGCACGCGCGGGGCTGAGAAGGGCGGCGACGCGAGACCGCTGAGGCAGCGGGACCCCGACCTCGCGGCACAAAAAAAGGAGCCCGGAGGCTCCTCCCCTGTTGGGTGTCGCGCGATCCTTACGCCGCGCGCTCGCACTTGACGAGCAGGAACGAGTCCTCGTGGTTCTGCTCGTGGGAGGAGAACCACTCGTCAACGTCCTTGAACAGGATGCCCTTGCTGTCCGCCCAGAAGCGGCGCTCGTGACCGTCCATCAGCGCGCGATACTCGCCGCTCATGAACCAGCCGTTGTGACAGGCTTCGAGAACCTTGCGCTCGCGCTTGTTCATCTCCTTGATCGTCTTGGTCATGCCTTCCCTCCTTTCGCGTTCGTGTTGGACAGCCATTGTTATACCAAATCCAACCGTTTGCCGAAAGCATCTTGACAAGACTCTTACAAGTACTACACGGCTCCTTAAACAGTTCTTAACAGGTCGTTCATGACCGGTTATGGAGCCCTGGAAGACCCTTGTCGGCGTCACGCACCCGACGCCGAGGAGGTTCCCATGAGTCAGGCAGCCGATCACGGGGAAGAGCGTTCCCTGGGGCGCACCATGAGCCATGCCGCCGGCTACGCCGCATCCGCCCGCTACGTCCGGCGCCGGAGGGCCCGCCGCGCCTCCGCGCGGGCGGTCGCGCTGCTCGCGCTCGTGGCCATCCTGGGGACGCTCGCGGTCGTGCTCGCCGTCACGGACGGCACGCCCGGGAAGGGCGAGGCGGCCGAGTCCACGCCCCGCTCCGAGTGGCGCCTCGGCGAGGTCCCCTACCTCTACCAGACCGATCCCGCCTGGGCGCAGGAGTCCTACGCTGGCGCCTTCGCGCGCGCCACGAGCTCGAGGGGCAGGAAGGGCTTGGTCACGTAGTCGTCCGCGCCGAGGGAGAGCCCCGCGATCTTGTCCGCCTGCTCGCCGCGGGCCGTGAGCATGATGACGGGGTAGGCATGGCGGGCGCGAATGGCGCGGCAGACCTCGAGACCGCTCGCGCCGGTGAGCATGACGTCGAGGATGGCGAGGTCGATGCCGGGCGGGCCGGGTATGTACAGTCGGCCAGCCGGTACGTACACTTCTCGCCGGTACGTACACAATTCTAAATTTGATATGAGGCCGGATTTTGCAAAACCGCAGATAGTCGACTTGTCGAGAAGTGCATCAAGCTTGCAACTGTGTACGTACCGACGCGGACTGTACGTACCGGGCGCGACGCGCACGCCGCCCCCGCTACCCCAGACAGGTAGCCCCCACCTGCCGGATGTTGGTGAGGTGCACGCTCTCGCGGCCAAAGTAGCCGGAGATGTAGTCCACGTAGCCGGCGGTCCGCTCCTTGGGCAGCACGCACATGATCACGCCCGCGAAGCCGCCGCCGTGGAGGCGGCACACCCCGGCGCCAATGCGCCGCAGGTAGAGCTCGGTGAGCGCAAGCGCCAGGGGGATGGGCTGCTCCGTGGGCGCGCCGGGCACCACGGCGTTCTGCAGCCACTCCCAGGAGGAGCGCCCGGACGCGGAGATGAGGTCGAGCACGCGGCCCTTCTCGCCCGCGGAGATGGCCTCGGCCGCGGCCTCCACCCGCCCGCACTCCTCGAAGAAGTGCAGGGCGCGCAGGACGGCCCGGTCGCCGCAGGCCTCGCGGAGCTCCGCCACGTGGGCGAGCACGGCGTCCTCGCTCGTCTCGCAGAGGTTTGTCACGCCGAGGCGCGCCGCCACGTCGCGCATCTCGTTGGGGACCGACGAGTACTCCTCGGAGAGGTCCGCATGCCCGCGGCCCGTGTTCACGATCACGAGGTCGCAACCCAACTCGTCGAAGCCAAAGTCCACCCGCTCGAAGCGTGCGCCGTCCGAGAAGTCCAGCAGGATCGTCCCGCCGGCGGCGCAGGCCATCTGGTCCATGAGGCCCGATGCCTTGTCCCACCAGGCGTTCTCCGCGTACTGGCCCATGCGCGCGCGGTCGGCCACGTCGATGGCGTCGTCGTTGTAGAGGTGGTTCACGATCTCGCAGACGAGCATCTCGAAGGAGGCCGACGAGCTCACGCCCGCCGACGGTATGACCTCGGAGGACATCACGGCGTTGAAGCCGCCCACGCAACGGCCGCTCCGGACGGCCGCCTCGAGCATGCCGGCCACGAGCGCCGTGGAGCCCCCGTCGCGGGGAACGTTGTCGATGGCGCTGGTGTCAACCACGATGGCCTCGGGGTAGCCCTCGCTCCAGATGGTGACCACGCCGTCGGTGGTCCGCACGGCCGCAGCCACGCTGTCCATGGTTATGCTCGCGGCCAGGATCTTGCCGCCGTTGTGGTCCGTGTGGTTGCCGATGATCTCCGTGCGGCCGGGCGCCGAGAAGAACTCGGGGTCGCCGGCGCCAAAGCGCTCCTCGAAGCGCCGCGCGAGGTCCCGGAGGCGGTCGGCGGCACGCTCGGCGTCGGCGCCGTAGACGCGGACGAGCTCCTCGGTTGCGGGAAATGCCATGTCAGAACCCTCCTCTAGCGGACGGACGCGACAAAGCGCGCGAAGGCCGCCCTGCCCTGCTCGTCGTCCGCGAAGACGGCGCAGTGCTCGAGCACCTGCGCGAACACCTGGCCGATCTCGTCCTCGATTATGGCGTCGAGGGCGGCGGGGTCTGGGGCCGCGGCGTCCGCGCCGGCCGCGTTCTCCGGCGCAAACTCCGGGTGCCGCCCCAGGACCTCGGCCGCCCAGGCCGCGTGGCTCGCCACCTCGGGCACCTCCGCGGGGTCCTCGCCCGCGAGGATGACCTGCTTCAAGCGGTCCATCTCGCCGAGCAGGCGGGCCGGCAGCACCGCCAGGCCCATGACCTCGATGAGGCCGATGTTCTCCTTCTTGATGTGGTGGAGCTCCTGGTGCGGGTGGAAGATCCCGAGCGGGTGCGCCTCGGAGGTGCGGTTGTTGCGCAGAACGAGGTCAAGCTCATAGGCCTCGCCGCGCCGGCGCGCGATGGGCGTGATCGTGTTGTGGGGGGTGCCGTCCGTCTGGGCGAGCACGCCCACGGACTCGTCCGTGTAGCCGCGCCAGGCCTCGAGCACGCGCGCGGCGAGCTCCACAAGGCGCCCCGGGTCCTCCCCGTCCAGACGAATGACGGACATCGGCCAGTCCACGATCCCCGCGCGCACGTCGTCGAAGCCGGGGAAGGCGAGCTCCTCGCACAGCCCCGCCCGCGCCATGGGGAACTCGTAGCGGCCGCCCTGGTAGTGCTCGTGCGTGAGGATGGAGCCGCCCACGATGGGCAGGTCCGCGTTGGAGCCCAGGGTGTAGTGCGGGAACAGGGTCACAAACTCCAGCAGCCGCCGGAAGGTCGCGCGGTCGATCCGCATGGGGACGTGGGCCTCGGAGAGCACGATGCAGTGCTCGTTGTAGTACACGTAGGGGCTGTACTGCAGGTACCAGCGCTCGCCGTCGAGCTCGAGCGGGATGAGGCGGATGGTCTCGCGCGCCGGGTGGTCCAGGCGGCCGGCGTAGCCCTCGTTCTCGGGGCAGAGCTGGCAGCGCGGGTAGGGCTCGGCGCCGCCCCCGCCCGCCGCCTGCCGCTCCAGGGCGGCGGCGATGGCCTTGGGGTCCTTCTCGGGCTTGGAGAGGTTGATCGTGATGTCCAGGTCGCCGTAGCGGGTGCGCGTGACCCAGCGGCGGTCGCGCGCGATGCGGTAGCTGCGGATGTAGTCAGAGTCAAGCGCGAGGCGGTAGAGCCAGTCCGTGGCCGCGCGGGGCGACTCCTCGTAGCGCTCCCGGAACGTGCGGGTGACCTCACTCGGGCGCGGGGTCAGGCAGCCCATGAGCCGCGTGTCGAGAAGGTCGCGGCTGGTAATGCCCGCATCGCAGACGCCGCGGGCCACCGCGTTGTCGAGAAGCCCGGCGAGAACGTCCTCGAGGGCGGGGCGGGGCTCGGCCTCGCGGGCGACGGCCACCGCGGCAGCCGGGACGAAGGCGCCCGCGGGCTCGTAGCGCAGGGCGTCGAGCATGAGGTTGGCGGCGTAGGTCACGTCATCGGGGCCGATGAGGTCCCGGTCCAGGGCGTAGGCCACGAGGTTTGCGACACCGGCCTCGACGGGGCCGGGCCGGTTCTCGTCCAGGGCGTTCTCGTCCATGGGCACCCTTCCTTCTCGGAGTTGTCAAAGAGCCCGCGCGGCGGCTCTGGACCAGGCAGCCGCATCACTATACACGGCCGCGGCGCGCGCGATTCTCCCGCCGACGAGCGGCTTCGCCGGCGGTGTTTCCGCGGTTTTCCGCGTCGCGGGAGGCGCCCCGGCCCGTCGAGCTGCTTGCCAACCCGCACCCCCACCTGCGCGAATCCCCGCCGCAGGCGGGTGCGCTACCATGGACGCGCACGTCACGCCGCACCCGCGCCCCGCGCGGCCGCGGGGCACCAGCGAGAGGACGGACGCAGGCGACATGGACGTCAGGCAGCTCGAGTACTTCGTGGCCATTGCCGAGGAGGGCCAGATCACCGCCGCGGCGCGACGTCTGAGCATCACGCAGCCCCCGCTCTCCCACGAGCTCGCCCGGCTGGAGCGCGAGCTGGGGACCCAGCTCGTGCGGCGCGGTCCGCGCGGCGTCACTCTCACGGACGCGGGCCGGCTCCTCTACGAGCGCGCGACGCGGATCATCGCGCTCACGCGGGCGGCCGAGCGCGAGGTCTCCAGCGTGGGCAAGGGCCTCACCGGGACGCTCTGCCTCGCCGTCTGCCCCTCCGCCGCGGGCCTGGCGCCGGGGCCGCGCCTGCGCGAGCTCGCCGAGCGCTTCCCCAGCGTCACGCTCGAGCTGCGCGAGGGCGACGTCCCCGAGGTCATCGACCTCGTGACGGGCGGCATCGCCGACGTGGGCGTGGTGCGCACGCCCTTCCCCAGCCAGGGCCTGCGCTGCCGCTTTGCCCCGGCCGAGCCGCTCGTTGCCGTGATGCCGCAGGAGCTCGAGCGCGGGGGCGAGCTCGAGGTCACCCTCGCGGAGCTCGCGGGCGCGCCCCTGACCTGCGACCGACGCACTGCCGAGGCCCTGCGGGGCGCGGGCGGCACCGGGGGCGCGCAGCCGAGCTTCGTCTGTCTCGTCCGGGACTGCCGAACCGCCTGCTCGTGCGCCGCGTCGGGCCTGGGCGTGGGGCTCGTGCCGCGCTCGATGCTCACCATCTGCGACACGGGCGACTGCTACATAAAGACCCTCACCGAGAAGGCCCTCGAGACCCGCGCGGCCGTCATCTGGAAGGCGGACCGTTCGCTCTCCCCGCTCGCGGAGCGCGCCGTCGCCCTTCTCGGCGAGCTGGCGTAGGGCGCGGGCGGCACGCGGCCCGGCCCGGCAGCGCGCCTCCGATCCCTGCCCCCGATGCGCCTCCGATCCTCGTCCTCCGGTGCACCCCAACCCCCATCCTCCGACGCGCGCAAAGCACAAATGCGCCCCCGAGCGCGCGAGCGCCTCGAGGGCAGGGGAGGAGGAAGGGTTGTGCGTCGATCGCGGAGGGGTTACTCGACGTCCTCGTCCGACGTGGCAGAGGCCTGCGAGATCTGCGGCTCGGCGGCAGCGGGCTCTGAGGCGGCCTCATCGTCCACGCCCTCCATGCCCTCGCGGACGCTCTTGACCGTCTTGCCGATGGCGGAGCCGAGCTTGGGCAGGTTCTTTGGTCCAAAGATCACCAGCACCACCAGAAGGATGACGGTAATCTCCATGGGACCCATGCCGAGAATCATCTGAGACCTCCCTGACGCGATTGACGCATCCGATGGTAGGTCGCAGAGGCACCCAAGTAAAATACATAGTGCAGGCACGTGCCATATACAAAATATATGGCTTGCCACCTCACGGGCGCGTAGGCTGACGCGGGGTTTCACGCGAGAGCCCTCCGGGGGCGCTCGGCCCCCTACTCGCCGCCCTCGATCCGCGCGAGCAGCGTGCGCGTGGCCTTGATGGCGGCGTCCACCTCGTCCTGGGCGTCGTCTATCTTCTTCTGCACATAGAGGTCCACGACGGGATTGTCGAGGAGGATGTCAATCGCGGTGTTCAGCGTGCCCACGTTCACGTGCAGCGCCTCGATGCTCGAATTCCCGCGCAGCTCCTGCGTGAACTCATAGAGGTCGTCGCGGGCAGCCTGGAGCGCCTCGCGAGCCTCACCAAGGCGCGCGTGCTTCACCAGGCTCGAGAGGGCACCGCCCAGCAGGATGTCAAACACGCCCCACTTCGAGGCGCTCTCCAGGGCGTCGGCCGCCCGCTCGAGGCTCGCAAGCGCGCGATGCCCCGCGGCCACGACCGCGTCCCTCTCGTCCCGCGCCATGTCGGCCTCCCCTCCCCTGACGATGCTGGCCACATGCTAGCAGAGGGCACACGGGCCGGGGCACCGAGAAGCACCGACGACCGTCGGGTCAGACGACGCTCGACCAGCCGTCGGAGTAGTGTCAGAATCCTGTCTGTGCCGGTCCGGAGGGCCGGGAGCCCGGACCGGTGACGCGAGACGGGCCCGCACCGGCACCCAAGCCAGAGAGTCCAGGACCCCACCGAAAGGGAGCCATCATGCTCAGAGTCGGTCTTCTCACGAGCGGCGGCGACTGCCAGTCGCTCAACGCCACCATGCGCGGCATCGTCAAGGCGCTCTGCCGCCAGTCCAAGGAGCCCGTCGAGGTCTACGGCTTCGAGGACGGCTACCAGGGTCTCATCTACGGGCGCTGCCGCAAGATGGACGCGCGCGACTTCTCTGGCCTGCTCACGCGCGGCGGCACCATCCTGGGCACCAGCCGCACGCCCTTCAAGCTCCTGGACACGCCCGAGGCCGACGGCGTCAACAAGGTCGAGGCGATGAAGCGCACCTATGCCAAGCTCGGACTCGACTGCCTCTTCATGCTCGGCGGCAACGGCTCCACCAAGACGGCCAACCGCCTCACCCAGGAGGGCCTCAACGTCATCGCCCTGCCCAAGACCATCGACAACGACACCTACGGCACGGACATGACCTTCGGCTTTGCCAGCTCCGTGGAGGTGGCCACCCGCTGCATCGACGAGATCCACACCACGGCCTCGAGCCACGGGCGCGTCTTCGTGATCGAGATCATGGGCCACAAGGTGGGCTGGATCCCGCTCTACGCGGGCGTGGCCGGCGGCGCGGACGTGATCCTCATCCCCGAGATCCCCTACGACATAGAGAGCGTCGTCCGCGTCATAGAGGAGCGCGACCAGGCCGGCGCGCGCTTCACGATCATCGTGGTGGCCGAGGGCGCCAAGTCCAAGGAGGAGGCGGCCCTCTCCAAGAAGGAGTACAAGAAGCGCGTGGCGGAGCGGCCCAGCCCGTCGATCGCCTACGACCTGGCCAGGGAGATCGACAGGCGCACCGGCCGCGAGATCCGCATAGCCGTCCCCGGCCACACCCAGCGCGGCGGCGCGCCCAACCCCCAGGACCGCATCTTTGCCACCCAGTGCGGCGTCGAGGCGGCGCGCGCCTGCCTCAAGGGCAAGTTCGGCGTCATGATCGCGCAGGTCGACGGCAAGATGTGCCGCGTGCCCCTGGAAAAGGTCGCCGGCAGGCTCAAGTACGTGGACCCCAAGAGCGACCTCGTGCGGGAGGCCAGGGCCCTGGGCATCAGCTTCGGCGACGAGTAGGGCCTGGCGAGAAGGGCAGGCGTTCCCAAGCAACGGGGGCGCCGAACGGCATCGTGGGCGAGAGGGTACGGCTGCAGGGCGAGTGCACAACTCGTGCCACTCGCGTTGTGCACTCGAGGCCCGGTGCACAACCCGCAATTTCGGCCGATTTGGGTGCACAACGAGCCAATACGCCGAAC
>CAZCTE010000037.1:7355-9298 GCA_964501395.1 uncultured Atopobium sp. | reverse complement strand
CGCAGGGCCTAGTCGCAGGCGCCGCAGCTCTCGCAGGCCTCGCTCTTGGGCGCGCTGCCGCCGTCGCGCTGGTCGGTGTTGTAGAAGCCGGAGCCCTTGAAGACGATCCCCGAGGGGTCGAAGACGCGCTCGGCCTCGTTGCCGCAGCTGGGGCAGCTGACCTTGGGGTGGGCGCTCATGGGGTGCTCCACCTCGAACGTAACCCCGCAGTCCGGGCAGTGATAGTCGTAACGTGCCATAGTCCCCTCCGTGACGCATGAACTCAGTGCGGTTTCAAACGCATGATACTGTACCCAACCTGACGCGGACCTTCCGCGAGAATTCGCGGCCGTGCGCCCGTTTCACCGTGCGTCCGCAGGTGGCGGCGCGAGAAGGGGGCGAAGGGGAGGGGATGGCAGCGTGGCGAGAAGGGGCGGCGGCGCGGCGGGACTGCGCCTCCCGGCCTGCTACCATGATGCGCGGATTCCAATCGCCCGCATGCGCGCGGGCGTCAGGCAAGGAGGGGCACCGATGCAGGTATCCGCCGCCATCTTCGACTGCGACGGCACGCTCGTCGACTCCATGGGCATGTGGTCGCACGCCTGGGACTGGCTCTGCGAGCGCCACGGGGTCCCCGCGGCGCCGCTCGACCGCATAGAGGCGCTCTCGCTGCGGGACTCCTGCGCGTTCCTTCACGACGAGCTGGGCGTCCCCGAGCCCGTGGACGAGCTCTACGAGGAGGTCTGCGCGCACATTCGGGAGAGGTACCAAAACCAGGTCGAGCTCTTCCCCGGCGCGCGGGACTTCCTGGACGAGCTCGCCGTCGCGGGCGTGCCCATGGTGGTGGCCTCGTCGACCCCGGTTCGCGAGGTCCGCTGCGCGCTCGAGGCCCACGGGATCGCCGGGTACTTCTCGGACGTGGTGAGCACGGAGGACGTCGGCGGGCGCGACAAGGAGTTTCCCGACGTCTACCTCGAGGCGCTCCGCCGCCTTGGCGCGCCGCTCGCGTCCACGTGGGTCTTCGAGGACGCCCCCTTTGGCGTGCGGACCGCGCGCCGGGCGGGCTTTGCCGTGGTGGGCCTCATGAACGACCACGACGGACGGCGCGAGGAGGACGTGCGCCCGTGGTGCGACGTCTTCGCCCACGGCTACGCCGAGCTCTCCCTGCCGCTGCTGCGCGACTACGAGCGTCCCGTCGAGGCGGTGGGGGAGAGGCCCCTGCGCGCGCTCGTGGTGGCCGGGTCGCCGGAGCCCAGCTCGCCCGGCCTCGTGGCGGAGCTTGCCGCCGCGGCCGACTACGTGGTCTGCGCGGACGGCGGGGCGGACGTCTGTCGCGCTGCCGGGGCGGCGCCGGACGTCTTGTGCGGGGACTTTGACTCCGCGTCTGACGAGGCGGCTGAGTGGGCCCGGGAGCTTGCGGGTACCTGCGTGTCGTTTCCGAGCGAGAAGTACGCGACCGACCTCTCGATCGCCCTTGACTGCGCCCGGCACGAGGCCGAGCGTCGGAGGGCCCCGCTCGACCTCACGCTCACCTGCGCCTCGGGCGGGCGGCCGGACCACGCGCTGGCCGTGGTGGGGCAGCTCGCGGGTGCGGCGCAGCATGCCGGTGCGGGGCAGCCCGCTGGGGCCGGCAACGCAGGCGCCGAGGCGGCCAGCCCGCGCGCTGGGGTGCGCTGCGCGCGCGTCCGGCTCGTGGAGGACGGCTTCGAGATGCAGATTCTCTCCGCCGCGGGCGAGGATGCCTGGCGACTGGGCCCGGAGGCGGTGGGACGGACCTTCTCGGCCATAGCCGTGGCGCCCGGCACGCGCGTGGACGAGCGCGGCATGCGGTGGGAGCTTGACGACCATCCACTTGAGCTCCTGGGGGACCTCGGCGTCTCCAACGTGGTGGAGGGCCCCCAGGCCGAAATCGTGTGTCGCGCCGGTGCCGTCGCGGCGTTTCTCCTGCGGGAGGCGTGAGGGGG
>CAZCTE010000037.1:0-7255 GCA_964501395.1 uncultured Atopobium sp. | reverse complement strand
CTCGTTCCAGCTTCGCCGGGCTAGAGTACCCCTCATCAAAGTTCCAAAGGGAGGGAGATCTAACATGTCCATGGCGGATATTTCCAGGCGTCGCTTCGTCCAGGCGATGGGCGCGGTCTCGGCCGCCAGCGCCTTCGCGCTCGCGGGCTGCAACAGCCAGCGCGCCAGCGAGGTCAGCGGCAGCGACGACGACTCGTCCGACAGCGGCCTCGCCGACACCATCACCTTCGCGCAGGGCTCCGACCCGCGCGGCCTCGACCCGGCCTACGTCGACGACGGCGAGTCCGCGAAAATCATGTTCAACATCTACGACACGCTGCTCCGCTTTGACACCGAGACCTGCGACGTGGTCGCCGGCCTCGCCGACCTCCCCGAGATCTCCGACGACGGCCTCACCTACACCTTCACGCTCCACGAGGGCGTCACGTTCCACGACGGCACCGCGTGCAACGCCGAGGCCGTGAAGAAGAACATCGAGCGCCAGCTCGAGCCCAACCGCACCTCCGACATGCCGTACGCCTCGTTCGTCTACGGCTCAGAGGACGACGGCACCGGCGTCGAGTCCGTCGAGGCCCCCGACGACACCACGCTCGTCATCACCCTGCGCTCCGCCTCCACCCCGTTCATCAAGAACATGGCCATGACGCTCGCCGCCCCGGTCGTGGCCCCCTCGTGCTACGAGGACGAGGACAACAACTCGCTCAAGAACCCCATCGGCTCCGGCCCCTACAAGTTCGTCTCCTGGGAGGAGGGCCAGAGCGTGGTCCTCGAGGCCAACGAGGACTACTGGGACGAGGACCACATGCCCCAGACCCCCAACATCATCTACCGCTTCATCACCGAGAACTCCAGCCGCGTGACCGCCCTCACCAACGGCGAGGTCGACATCATCGACGGCATCGACGCCTCCGTGGTCGACACCATCACCAACGCCGGCTACTCCCTCTTCGACGAGGACGGCATGAACATCAACTACCTGGCGTTCCGCATGGACACCGGCCAGTTCACCACCGTCGAGGCCCGTCGCGCCTTCTGCCAGGCGGTCAACACCGAGGAGCTCGTCTCGAGCCTCTACGGTGACTACGCCAGCGTGGCCACCTCCGTCATGCCGCTGTGGATGGCCCCCTACGACGAGGCGGTCACCCAGACCGAGTACGACCCCGACGCCGCCCGGGCCACCTTCGAGGAGCTCGGCATCACCGAGGTCTCCCTCTACACCTACTCCGTCGTGCGCCCCTACAACTCCATCGGCGGCACCTCGCTCGCCGAGGCCATCCAGGGCTACCTGGCAGAGGTGGGCGTCACGGTCAACATCTCCCAGTACGACTGGACGACCTACAAGACCAAGGTCGAGACCGACGACTTCGACTGCTGCCTCTACGGCTGGGTGGGCGACAACGGCGACCCGGACAACTTCATGAACCTCCTCGCGGACTCGAGCGTCTCCATGAACGTGGCTCGCTACAGCAACGACGAGTACAAGGCGCTCATCCAGCAGGGCCTGGAGACCGAGGACGGCGACGACCGCGACGACATCTACCTCCAGTGCGAGCAGATCGTCTCCGAGGAGCTGCCGTGGATGCTCATCTCCCACGCCAAGAACCTCGCGGCCTACAGCCCCAAGATTTCGGGCTTCTACTACCACCCCACGGGCGTCGTCCGCATGGAGGACCTCACCATGACCGCCTAGTCGCGGCCTGCCCGACTTGGGGCGCCCAGCCTGAGGCGCCCGCTCGGGCCCCGATCTGACCGTCTGGGAACGGGCCGTCGCCGGGCGGCCCGTTCCCCCTATGCGCCCGCGCCCGCGCGAGCGCGCCCGCCGCGCGTGCGCCCAGCGCCGCGCCGGCCGCGCGCCCCGAGCGCCCGCGCCCATAAGGAGAGGAGGGACGCGTGGTCAAGTACGTGATCAAGCGCATCCTGCAGGCCATTCCGGTGCTGCTGGGCGTGTCGATGATCGTCTTTCTCATCATGCGCGTGTTCTCGGCCGACCCGGCTCCCGTCGTCCTCGGCGAGCACGCCACCGAGGCGGCCATGGAGGCGTGGCGCGAGGAGAACGGCCTCAACGACCCCATCGTCGTCCAGTACATAAACTTCCTCACGGACGCCCTGCAGGGCGACCTGGGGGAGAGCTACTACACCCACACCTCGGTCACCGAGGAGCTGCTCTCGCGCTTCCCCGCAACCATCGAGCTCGCCGTCGTGGCCATCATCATCGCCGCCGTGGTGGGCGTGGTCCTCGGCGTGATCTCCGCCACGCACAAGAACTCGCCGATCGACGGCCTCGCCACCATCCTGGCGCTCGTGGGCGTCTCGATGCCCATCTTCTGGCTTGGCGTCCTGCTCATCATCCTCTTTGCCGGCGTGCTCCACGTGCTGCCCAGCTCCGGGCGCATCGACCCGCTGCTCCAGCCGGTGGGCGGCACGGGCTTCTACCTCATAGACACCCTGCTCTCCGGCGACTTCGAGGCCTTCGTCAACGCCGCGCAGCACATCGTGCTGCCCGCGGTCGCGCTCTCCATGTACTCCATGGCGGTCATCACGCGCATGACCCGCTCGAGCATGCTCGAGACGCTCAACGAGGACTACGTCCGCACCGCCCGCGCCAAGGGCCTGGCCAAGCGCCGCGTGGACACCCACCACGCCCTGCGCAACGCGATGCTGCCCGTGACCACGGTCATCGGCCTCCAGCTGGGGAGCCTGCTCGGCGGCGCCATGCTCACCGAGACGGTCTTCGCGTGGCCGGGCATCGGCAAGTACGTGGTCGACTGCATCCTCAAGTCCGACTACCCGGTGGTCCAGGGCGCGGTTCTGCTCATCGCCACGATCTTCGTCGTCATCAACCTGATCGTCGACGTGATCTACGCGTATCTCGACCCGCGCATCACCTACGGCAAGGAAGAGGGGTGAGCGTAATGGCAGAAGAGGCAATCGTCCAGGAGCCCCCGCAGAACAACGGGGACGCGGGTGCCAAGAGGGGCCCCGAGAAGACCGAGTCGCTGTGGAAGGACGTCTGGTACTCGCTGCGCAGGAACGTCCCCGCCATGGTGAGCCTCGTGGTGATCGTCGTGCTCGCCCTGGTGGCCATCGTCACCTACGTCTACCCGGACATCCTCCCGTACGATCCCTACCAGCAGGACCTCTCCTCCTCCTTCGAGGGCCCGAGCCTCGAGCACTGGTTCGGCACCGACCAGCAGGGCCGCGACATCCTGTGCCGCATCCTCGTGGGCAGCCAGATCTCGCTCACCGTGGGCCTGCTCTCGGTGGCCATCTCGCTCACCATCGGCGTCACGCTCGGCGCCATCGCCGGCTACAAGGGCGGCATTGTGGACACCGTCATCATGCGCGTCATGGACATGATGCTCGCCATCCCGTCGATCCTTCTCGCCATCGCCTTCATGGCGGCGCTCGGGCAGGGCATCGACAAGGCCATTGTGGCCATCGGCCTCGTGTCCATCCCGGAGTACGCGCGCATCGTGCGCAGCCAGGTGCTCGCCGTCAAGGAGTCCGACTACGTGGCCGCGGCGCGCGTCATCGGCGACTCCGACTTCGTGATCATCTTCCGCCACGTGCTGCCCAACGTCATGCCGTCGATCATCGTGCGCGCCACGCTCGGCATCTCAAGCGCCATCCTCGACGCGGCGGCCCTGGGCTTCCTCGGCCTCGGCGTCCAGCCGCCCGCGGCGGAGTGGGGCGACATGCTCGGCCGCGGCCGCAACTACATCTTCTCCGCCCCGCACGTCATGATCTTCCCGGGCCTCGCCATCACCATCACCGTGCTCGCGTTCAACCTGCTCGGCGACGGCATCCGCGACGCCTTCGACCCCAAGAGCAGGAACAGGTGATCATATGGCGCTGCTCGAGGTAAGAGACCTAGTCACCGAGTTCCCCACGCGCAGGGGGGTCGTCCGCGCCGTCAACGGCGTGACCTTCGACCTCGAGCGCGGCGAGATCCTCGCTGTGGTGGGGGAGTCCGGCTCCGGCAAGTCCGTCACGTCCCTCTCCATCATGGGGCTGCTCCAGGAGCCAGGGCACGTGGCCGGCGGCTCCATCACCTTCGACGGCAAGGACCTTCTCGCCGCCTCGGAGGCCGAGATGGAGCAGGTCCGCGGCGCCCAGATCTCCATGATCTTCCAGGAGCCCATGACCTCGCTCAACCCCGTTTACCGCGTGGGCGACCAGATCGTGGAGGCCATTCGCACGCACTCCGACATGAGCAAGAAGGACGCCTGGGCGCGCGCCGTGGAGATGCTGCGAGTCGTGGGCATCCCCAGCCCCGAGGAGCGCGCCCGCGACTTCCCGCACCAGATGTCCGGCGGCATGCGCCAGCGCGTGATGATCGCCATGGCGCTCTCCTGCGACCCCAAGGTGCTCATCGCGGACGAGCCCACCACGGCGCTCGACGTCACCATCCAGGCGCAGATCCTCGACCTCATCTACAAGCTGCGCGACGAGTTCAACATGGCCGTGCTGCTCATCACGCACGATTTGGGCGTGGTCTCCGAGGTGGCCGACCGCGTGGTGGTCATGTACTGCGGCCAGGTCGTGGAGGAGGGCGAGAAGTTCGAGCTCTTCGAGCGGCCGCTGCACCCCTACACGCTGGGCCTCCTGCACTCCATCCCGCGTCTGGAGGACGAGTCCTCCGACCGGCTCTACATGATCGAGGGCTCCGTGCCCAACCCGCTGGACATGCCGCCGGGCTGCCCCTTCTCGGACCGCTGCGACCGCTGCACGGACCGCTGCCGCAGGGAGTGCCCAGAGCTCACGACCGTCCCGGGGACCACGCGCCGCGTGCGCTGCTTCCTCTACGAGGACGAGGCCGAGGTCGAGCGCGCCGTCCAGGCAACCGTGGCGGCGCACCGGGTCAAGGCCACCCTCGAGGCGCAGGAGCGCGCGAGGATCCAGGCGGCGCAGGAGGCCGCGGGGCGCAGGGACGCTGCCCCCGGCGCGGCCACCCAGGACACGGCCACCGAGGAGGTGCGCTAGATGGCAGACACCAGGAGCGAGAACCTCATCGAGGTCCAGCACCTCACCAAGAGCTTCGTCGCCGATACCAACTTCTTCGGCAGGCCCACGTCCTTCGTCCAGGCGGTGGACGACGTGAGCTTCTCCATCCGCCGCGGCGAGGCCTTCGGTCTTGTCGGCGAGTCCGGCTGCGGCAAGACCACCATCGGCAAGATGATCGTGGGGCTCCTCAAGCCCACGAGCGGCAAGATTATCTTCGAGGGGCAGGACATCACCGCGATGCCCGCCAAGGAGCGCCGCGGTCTCTGCAAGGACATCCAGCTCATCTTCCAGGACCCCTACGCGAGCCTCAACCCGCGCATGACCATCGCGCAGATCGTGGCCGAGCCCATCAAGACCAACAAGCTCCTCCCCGAGGACAAGATCGACGCGCGCGTGGACGAGCTGCTCGAGTGCGTGGGCCTGGCGTCCTACATGAAGAACCGCTACCCGCACGAGTTCTCCGGCGGCCAGCGTCAGCGCGTGGGCATAGCCCGGGCCCTTGCGGTTAACCCCAAGCTCATCGTCTGCGACGAGCCCGTCTCGGCGCTCGACGTGTCCGTCCAGGCCCAGGTGCTCAACCTCCTGGACGACCTCAAGGACCAGTTTGGCCTCACCTACCTCTTCATCGCGCACGGCCTCAACGTGGTCAAGCACATCTCCGACCGCGTGGGCGTCATGTACCTCGGCCGCCTCATGGAGATCGCGCCCAAGAACAGCCTCTACAACGAGCCCCTGTGCCCCTACACCCAGGCGCTGCTCTCCGCGATCCCCAGCCCCGACCCCAAGCTCCAGCGCCGGCGCATCATCCTCGAGGGCGACGTTCCCAGCCCCATCGACCCGCCGGCGGGCTGCCGCTTTGCGAGCCGCTGCTTTGCCAAGGTGGGGGCCTGCGACGTGGGGGCGCCCAAGCTCCGCGAGGTGCTGCCCGACCACGCCTGCGCCTGCCACCGCTACGACAACGTGGCCGCGGCCGACGTGCGCGACGTCTCGCTCGCCATCCAGCACGAGGCCGCGCGCCCGAGCTACGGGCGCGGGTCCGACCTCGTCAACGCCAGCCCGGTGGTGGTGCGGGAGGAGTAGGGTGCGGCGTGCCGGCGCCCGCTACGCCATCATCAGCAGGCGCCGGTACGCGCCCACGCCCGCAAGCAGCACGGTCTCGTCGAAGTCGAAGGTGTCGGCGTGGAGGGGCGTGCCCGTCCCGGTTCCCAGGAGAAGGAACACGCCGGGCAGCTCCCTCTGGTAGAAGGAGAAGTCCTCGGCTATGAGCAGGGGCTCCTCCACGAAGCCCATCTCGGGCAGCGCGTGCCGCACGGCCGAGAAGAGCTCGGGGTCGTTGCGCACGGGCGGGTAGCCCTCGGAGAACGTGACCTCCGCGACGCAGCCCTCCTCGCGTGCGGCGTCGCGGGCGAGGCCGGAGATGGCCTCCCGCGCCTCGTCGAACATCTCGTCCGAGAAGACGCGCAGGCTCCCCTCGGCGCGTGCCTCGCCGGCGATGACGTTTCTCACCGTGCCCGCCTCGAGTCGCCCGAAGCGCAGCAGGCACGGCTCGTCCCGCTCCGCCTGGAGCCCCTCGCACGCCGCCTCCGCCGCGGGGGCAAAGCGCGCCGCCGCCATGAGGGCGTCGCGGCCCTCGGACCAGCGCGCGATGTGGCTCGACCGGCCCCGGAAGACGGCCGTCACCTCGCTCGACCGCGCGAGCAGCGCGCCCGGCCTCGACGCGACAGCGCCTGCGGGCAGGTCCGGCCAGAGGTGAAAGCCAAAGATTCTCTCGACGCGGCAGCGCCCGAAGACGCCGCTCGCGCACACCGTGGCCGCGCCGCCGGTGGTCTCCTCGGCGGGCTGGAACACCACGAGCACGTTGCGCGGCAGGTCGTCCGCGGACATGCCGGCAACGCGCCCGGACATGACGTCATTCACCCACGTTGCCGCCCAGAGCGCCATGGCCATGTGGCCGTCGTGCCCGCAGGCGTGCATGCGGCCGGGTCGCTCGCTCGCGTAGGGCGCGCCCGTGCGCTCGGCGACGGGCAGGGCGTCCATGTCGGTCCGCAGGGCCGTCGCGCGGTCGCGCCCGAGGTCGAACCACGCGCAGAGGCAGCTCTCGCAGGGCTCGAGCACCTCGCAGGAGAGGCCGTCGAGCACGCCGCGCACGTATGCCATGGTCTCGGGCAGGTCGAAGTCCAGCTCGGGTATGCGGTGGAGGTCGCGCCGCCAGCGGCGGAGGCGCTCGAGCTCGTGGTCCATGTCGTCTCCC
>CAZCTE010000036.1:0-9391 GCA_964501395.1 uncultured Atopobium sp. | reverse complement strand
GTCGGGCTCAACGAGGCCACGATCGCGCGGTACATCCGGGGGCAGGGGCGCGCCGACATCGCCCGGGACGGGCCGGGCGTCAGGGAGTGCGGGGACCCCTTCGCGAGGGGCCCGCGAAAAGGTTAGGCGCGCCGCCGGTTTGACCGGCCCGCCACGAGTCAAGGGGCCATCGGGCCCGAGCGCCAGTTCAGGCCAGGGGCCTGGGCCCCTGGCCTGGGACCCTGGGGTTATACCCTAAGAGCAAACCACCCGCTGTGCGGGTGGTCATGATTTGACTTGGCGCGGGCATAATGCTCCTGCCCGATGGAAGGGGAGGGGCTGCCAATTGTGGCGCTCGGCAAGAGCCTATGCTCTTGGGTTTTGCTTCGTTGTTTATATGAGTCTTGCCGGCCTTCCAATTCCCCAGTTGGTACAATCTTACCTTGCCGTGCGTCTGCGCGTGTCAGGTTCCCTCAGCAGGGGCTGACTTGGAGAAAAACCTGTTAGCGGCTCGCCCTCTCAATGAGACGAGCGTAAAGTCACCCTTCCGCTTGAATGGGAAAAGTCAATTGTTGAAGTGGCCTAGGGCGTCCAAGTACCTTTTTGTCAGGAGGGGGCGAAGATGGCTACGTCACGACAGGTACTTGAGCTCGTGCTCGCGCAGAGGGGCATCACCCAAGAGGAGATTGCCGCGGAGCTCGGCGTGAGCGCGCGCACGGTGCGCTCGTACGTTGGTCGGTTGAACGACAGTCTCGCCGACGTTGCGCGCATTGAGCTGCAGCGGGGTGCCGGCTACTCCCTCTCCGTTATGGACGAACCGGGGTTCGCCAGGTTCAGGAGCCGCCTTCAGGGGCAAGAGCATGACACCGGTGCCGTCTCCAAGCGCGTAGCGTACATGCTCGAGGACCTCCTGACGAGAAGCGACTGGGTGAAGCTGGGAGAGTATGCGGAAGCTCTGTTCGTTTCGCGACAGATGCTCTCGCGTGACTTGGCCACAGTGGAGAAGGTCCTTAATCGCTTTGATCTTGTTCTTGAGCGGCGTCCGCATTACGGGATGCGCGTTGTCGGCTCTGAAGTGCAGCGCCGTATCTGCTTGACTGGAGCTGTCGTTGGGCGAGTGACGCCTGGCAATGGCCCTGTGGGGGCGGCGGATGACGCGAGCAGGGTCTGGTCCATCATTGACGATGCGTGCTCTGTTTGGGGCTTGCAGCTGAGCAGCGACACCCTTCAGAACCTTGTGACTCACCTTCTGGTCGCCATCGTTCGCATGCGGGAGGGCTGCTACGTTCCTGTTGACCTCGGGGACTTGCTGTGTGACGCTCCGGCGGAGGTCAGGGATGCGGCGGCGTTCATAGCCCAGCGCATCGGCGAGGAGTTTTCGCTTTATGTGCCTTCCGAAGAGGCGGCCTACATCACCGTTCATCTCATGGGAAAGATAAGCGCAGATGGGGTGCCGTTCTCGGAGGAGTTCGAGGCAGAGGCGCTTGCCATCTCCGGCAAGATGCTCGATGTTGTCTCGCACGCGTACCACATCAACCTCAGAGAGGACATCGAGCTGCGCGCAACCCTTGCGCTCCATCTCGCGCCGCTGATTGTTCGCCTGCGCTACAGGATGAACCAGAGCAACCCCATGCTCGAGGACATTCGTCACGAGTTTCCGCTGGCCTTCTCCATAGCCGCCGATGCCTCAATGGTTCTCTTTGCCCGTTTTGGGGTCATGCCGTCTGCTGACGAGGTGGGCTACCTTGCCCTTCTCTTTGAGCTCGCTCTTGAGCGCAAGAGAAAGGCGGTTCAAGAGCAGAAGATGAGCATCGTCATAGCGTGCGCATCTGGCATGGGCAGCGCGCGCATTCTCGAGCATCGCTGCAGAAGGGAGTTCGGCGATCGCATAGACCGCATCGTCTCATGCGACGTGAGGCACCTTTCGTCCATTGACTACACAGACATCGACTGCGTGCTCAGCACGGTGCCGATTCCTTTCTCGGCGTCTCTGTCCGTCCCATCGATTGTCATTGGAAGCCTTTTTGGTCCTCAGGATGTCAAGGAGGTCAATGATTTCCTTCAGGGCATTGGAAGTGGGCTCGACTCCTACTTTCGCGAGGAACTGTTCTTCCCGTCCTGCAGATTCGACAGCAAGTGGGAGGCAATCCATGTTCTGTGTGAGAAGATGGTGCGGTTTGGCGCAGACAGCTCCCTGGAGGAGCTCGTCCTGCGACGGGAGCGCTCGTTCACGACCGCCGTTGGCAACGGCGTGGCGATACCTCATCCGGTTGATCCCACGAGCGAGCAGATGTTCCTCTCGATCGCCCTCCTGGACGAGCCTTTGATATGGGATGACTTTGGTCATGAGGTCTGCATCGTGTTTCTTATCTCATTTCCGAATAGCGACAGCGTTGAACTCGACTCCTTCTTCCATGAGTTCTCGGCGCTGATAGCTAACAAGGAGCTTGTGGACGCGCTTGCGCTCAGCCATGACTGGGACTCGTTCATGCGTCGAATGACTTTGAGCGGTTCGGGCTCCTGCGGCGGAGGGTAGCCGAAGGCTCCAGTCGAAAAAACCTGCTTTCTGATGATCCCGTGAGAGAGGGGTGGTTGGGACATGCTGTGCAAAAACGAGTCGTTCCTCTGGGGATCGGCTACGGCGGCATATCAGTGTGAGGGCGCGTGGCGCGAGGGTGGTCGTGGCCTCACGCAGTGGGATCTGTTCTCCCATGAGAGTCCTCGAAATGTGAACCATGTTAATGGGGACGTGGCAGCAGATTTCTACCATCGTTTTGATGACGACCTTCGCCTACTCGCGGAAGGAGGGCAAAACTCCTTTCGGTTCTCGATCGCATGGACGCGCATTCTTCCAAATGGAGATGGAGAAGTGAATCGCGAGGGGGTTGACTTCTATAACAGGGTCATAGATGCCTGTATAAAAAATGGTCTCGAGCCAAATGTGACGATCTGGCACTATGACCTTCCGCTCTCCCTTGCCAGACGCGGTGGCTGGGTGTGTAGGGACAGCATTCGGCTGTTTGCACAGTATGCTCACGTATGCTTTAAAGAATTCGGAGACCGCGTCAAGCTCTGGGTGACGCAAAACGAAATTCGGTACTATGCGCACTGCTGCTATCTGGTGGGAAACTACCCTCCGCACCACAGCCTTGACTTTGATTCTTACGCGCGGGCAATTTATCACGGCATGCTCGCCAGCGCATGTGCAGTGGCCGACTATCGCAGCATGGGACTGGACGGTTCAATTGGGGTCGTGCATCCGTTCGGCGCCATTGAGAGCCTGAGAGACGCCCCTGAGGATGTCGAGGCGAGGGAAAATGCCGAGCTTTACTATGTGAGAAGCGTCCTTGATCCGGCCATCAGGGGTTCCTATCCGAAAAAGCTTACTGAGAGGCTTCGCAAAGACGGTTTTGACCTGTCGTTTGTCCGAGAGGGAGACGACGAGTTGCTCAGGGCGGGCACTGTCGACTTCGTTGGGCTGAATGTCTACGCGCGCAATCTCGTAAAGCCTTATCGGGAGGAGTATGGGTCTTCAAGTGCTACGACAAACAACCATGGCAAAGCTTCCCCATCTGTTGAGGGGACGGTTGTTAAGGGCTGGTTTGCCACTGATGTGGACCCTTGTCAGCCTCTCAACCAATGGGGGCGCGAGGTTTACCCCAGGTGCGTCTTTGATGCCCTGACTTATTTCGACTCTCTCTATCCGGACGTCCCGGTGTATGTGACAGAAAGCGGCCACGCTCTTTACGACACCGTCTCCCAGGATGGGTGCATTCATGACCTGGAAAGGGCTGACGTGCTGCAATCGTTCCTAGATTGGGCGGTGCGTGCCTACGACCAGGGTATTGACTTGCGAGGTTATTACCTTTGGTCTGCTATGGACCTCTATAGCTGGGTGAACGGATATGAGAAGCGCTACGGGCTCATATACGTTGACTTTGAAAACGGGTGCCGACGAATACCCAAGGATAGCTTCTACTGGTACGCATCCTTCATTGAAAGGTTCCAAGAAACGCATGTGGCCAAGGGGGTGATGACGTCACAGCGTAGCAGTGTATTGCATGGATGATGGCAGAGCGTAAGGAGAAGAAGCATGGAGAAAATTCAAGGCTTTTTGAACAAGCACCTCCTTCCCCTGGCCACGTGGGTGGCACAGAACAAGTATGTCCAGACGATTGCAGAAACCTTTATGTCTCTACTGCCCGTCATCGTGGTGGGAGCTTTCTCGTTCATTTTCTCTAAGTCCCCCATCTCCTATACGGGCTTTGAGGAGGGCTCTCAGTGGTACGTCTTCTTCCAGGCATGGGATGAGTGGGCAACGACGAATCTTGGGGCGCTAAAGTTTGTCAACTCCGCAACGCTTGGGTCCCTCTCACTCTGGGTGAGCGTTGGCATTGGGTATCGTTGGGCAAAGCGGTATGACATGGATATCATGTCCACCCTCGTCGTCGTTGTCGTCAACTTTCTGCTCATTAACTCCCAGCAGATAGATGGTGGCTGGTCTACGTCGTATTTTGGTGGCGAGGGCCTTTTCTCGGCGATTATCGCTGCCTTCCTCATTGTTCAGCTCTATCGAGTGCTGGTGACAAAGGGTATTGGCCGCATCAAGCTTCCGCCGACCGTGCCGGCGGTCTTGCAGACGTCTATGAGCACGCTTCTTCCGCTTGCCGCCTGCTTCGGCGTGAGCGCCGTGGTGGCAACCGTCTTTAATGTTGGGCTGAATGTATCCATTCCCGATCTTGTCATGTCTATTGGCAAGCCCCTTAACATGGGGATTGACAATCCTCTTTCCGCTGGCTTCATCTACGCACTTTCCGATCTTGGATATTGGTTCGGCATCCACACTGCGGCCATCGAAGCCGTCTTCAACCCAATTCTTTATGCCAACCTAGCAGCAAATGCCGATGCGTACGCCGCAGGAGCGCTAGCCGCAGATCTTCCGTACATCGTCTCGGTCACTTTCCGGTATGGATTTGCTGGCATTGGCGGCTCGGGCGCGACCTTCGGTCTTGTGCTCCTTCTGCTGCGCTCGCGCTCTGACACGTGTCGAGCCGTGGGAAAGATGGCCATCGTGCCGTCGCTGTTCGGGGTGAACGAGCCTGTGGTGTTCGGCCTTCCCATCATGCTCAACGTGACGCTGCTCATTCCCTTTGTGTTCATTGAGGCAATTAATGGTGCGATTGCATACTTCCTGATGGCTGTCAACCTGTTGAACAGGCCCATGTTCTATATGGGAGGAACGGCTCCAGAGATTCTACGCTCTGTGCTTTCCAATATGGATCTCCGGACCATCCTCTTCTGGATTGGCATTGTGGCTGTGGATGTGCTGCTGTGGTACCCGTTCTTCAAGACCTATGAGAGCCAGCTTGTGGAGCAGGAGCGCGTGCAGACCTCTGAAGGCAAGGACCAGGATATACCGCAGCTTGAGGAAGCGTAGTAATTCCGGAGCGTAGGTACCCGATTGATAGACTCAACTACTGCGTCTGATGCGAAGGCGAGAAGAACATGATTAATGCGCTTCTTATCTGCAACCAAGGCATGAGCACCAACGTCTTGAGGCAGAAGATTGAGGAAGAGGCCAACAAGCGTGGCATTGAGCTCACGATTAACGCTGCTGGGATGTCGTCCCTCGACAAGTACATCAACAGTCTTGACGTGGTGCTCCTTGGCCCGCAGATTAGGTATGCCGAGCCGACGGTGCGCGCCGAGCTTGACAAGACCCGCCCTGACGTGAAGCTCATCAACATTGAGCCGACCGACTTTGGCATGATGCGCGGAGACCGCGTGCTGGACAAGATGTTGGCCTGCCTGGGTGGAGAGTAAATCATGACCCAAGCCGTCCTTCTCGTGAGCTGTATCTGCAACGTGGTCTTTCCGGCCCTGGCTGTGACGGCCCTTGCTTTGAGTAAGCAGCTCGTCAAGAGGTGCATTCTCTACGGTCTTGCGCAGTACGCCCTCACCAGGGTGATTGTGTCCTTGGCGACGTCCGCCCTGAGGCTGACGGGGTTGACGGCCCCTATGATGGCAGTTGCGACCGCAGTGCTTCTAGCAGGCATCTGCGTCGGAGCAAAGCTGCTGATGTATCGCCACGCTTATCGCGTTGCGACGGTGGGCGAGGCTGCGTCCGCCGGCTTGGGAGAGGCCTTGGTCGAGGTGTTCTTTGTGACATCGGCGGACGCGCTTAACAAGGCCGCCTATGGCCTAGCCATCGCCAACGGCACGCTCGCGGAGCAGCTTGGCCCAACGTACACGCCCGAGATGGTCGATGCCTTGGTTGCGTCGTTCCAAGGGGGTGGTCTGGCGCTCGCGCTGTTTGGGGCCCTTTCTTGCCTGATGGTTATTGCCCTGCAGGTCTCGGTGGCGCGTCTGATAGGGAAGGGCGGCCGGGGGGTCGCGCTTGCTCTTTTGGTTGCGCTCATGTCGTGCGTGGCCCTGTATGTGCTCCCCCAGGTCAGCTACTTGGCGGCAGACATTGCAATCGTTTTGGTCGTGGTGGGCCTATGCGTGGTTGAGCTGGTGGAGAGAAGCCCGCGGACCGCGCTTTCGGCGACATGGCAGCTTTGATCAACGGCGCGGTGAGGTCCGCGAGAGGAGAGGCTAGATGTATCCGCGTAACAGCAAGAGCTTTCCATCCGACTTCCTTTGGGGAGGGGCCGTCACGGCCACCCAGACCGAGGGGGCGTGGGATGTGGGGGGCAAGGGAATCTGCCCGCCCGATCTTATCCCCTACCAAGCGGGGCGTCGCCGTAACGACGAGATGACGACCCAGGAGATTGAATATGCAATCAATGACACGACGCACTACTACCCACGACGTCATGCGATTGACTTCTACCACACCTATCCCCAAGACCTCGCCCTGCTCAAGGAGCTGGGAATCAAGTGCCTTAGGACTTCGGTTAACTGGGCGCGCATCTTCCCAAAGGGGGACGAGGAGGAGCCGTGCGAGGAGGGCCTGGCGTTCTACGATCGGCTCATCGACGAGATGCTCGCCAATGACATCATTCCGATCATTACCATCTCGCACTTTGAGATGCCTGTTCATCTCGCGCTCACGTACAAGGGCTGGTACAGCCGCAAGGTGATTGAGTGCTACCTGCGCTACTGCGAGGTTCTGTTCAAGCGGTTCAAGGGACGCGTCCGGTATTGGATACCCTTTAACGAGATGAACCTCATCCTGAGGGAGTCTTTCAACCAGTTCGGCATGCCCTGCGACCTCGTTGAGAACACTCTCGAGAACAAAATGCGCTGCCTTCATCACCAGATGATAGCCGCCTGTTCTTGCGTGAGGATAGCTCATGAAATCGATTCCGAGAACCGGGTTGGCGCCATGCTGACAAACCACATTGCCTATCCGGCAAGCTGTCGGCCCGAGGACGCCCTTGCGGCGCTCAAGAACGATCAGTTTGAGAACTACTATCTAGACGTTATGGTGCGCGGGGCGTACCCGCTGTCGATGTTTCGCTTCCTTGAGGAGCATGGCTATGACATCGATTATCGGCTTGAGGACGAGGAGGTTTTTCCGAGCGGGAAGGCTGACTTCATAGGGCTCTCGTACTACAACTCGAGGACTGTCTCGGCAGAGAGCATCAAGAACCCTGCTGACCCTGAGTGCGATAACCCGTATCTCGCGACGAATGACTGGGACTGGGTTATCGACCCGCAGGGCATGCGCTATGGGCTCAACAGAATCTATGACCAGTACCAGCTCCCCCTGTTCATCCTTGAGCTCGGAATAGGCACGCATGACACGCTGGTGAATGGGGAGGTGCACGACCAGGAGCGCATCGACTATCTGCGCGCTCATATCAAGGAGCTCAAAAAAGTTATCTATGACGGTGTGCCCGTCATGGGCTGCCTGATGTGGGGGCCCATCGACATCGTTTCGAACTCATCTGCCGAGATGAGCAAGCGCTATGGGTTTATCTACGTTGATTTGGACGACATGGGTAACGGAAGTGGACAACGTATCAAAAAGGATAGCTTCGAATGGTTCCGCAATCTTGTCAACAGCAATGGAGAGCAGTTCTAGAAGGCCGAGAGGAGGCGATTGACATGACAGAGGACGATCCAATCATTGATATCTCTATGAAGATTATCATGCACGCGGGCAACTCGAGAAACGAGGCGCGCGATGCCTTGCGCCTGGCGCGAGAGGGAGACTTCAATCAGGCGGGGGTATGCCTCGAGCGCGCGAAGGACGAGATAGTCTCGGCGCACAACGCTCAGACAGGAGTGCTCCAAGAGGTGATGGGCGGTGCTGCCTACACACCCTGTCTGCTGTTCACGCACGCGCAGGACACGCTCATGACCGTTCAGACGGAGATCAATCTTGTAGAGGAGCTCGTGTCCGTCTTGGCGCTGGTGGAGGAACGGCTTTCGAGGCTGGAACGGGCGACGGGGCTCTGACGAGGACGGCAACGATGAGGAAGTGGGTTGAAGGGCTTCTTTCGCGCACCTCTTTGGCACGCGATCTCATCATGATTTGCCTGGGATCGCTTGTCTTCGCCGTTGGCATCGATTGCTTTGAGGTTCCCAATGACATCGCTGCTGGAGGCATCACTGGCGTTGCAACAGTGGTCCATGAGGTGGCCGGGCGTTTTGGGATAACGCTTCCTATAGGAATGCAGTCCCTGGTCATAAACGGCGTCCTCCTCATCTTGGTCATGAGGGCAGGAGGTCTTAGATATGCGGCAAGAACGATTGTGGGGATCGTCATGTCTGGCGTTTTCATCGACCTTCTCGCCCCTGTTGTCCCGCACTTGGGGGGCGAGAACTTTTTGCTTGCTGCTTTGTGGGGAGGGCTCATAGGGGGGGTTGGCTTAGGAATAGTCTTTCGTTACGGAGGCAACACAGGGGGAACTGACATCATTGCCCAGCTGCTCGCAAAGCGTACGGGCATACCTGTCGGAATGCTGATGATGGTCTGCAATGTCCTGACAATCGCCGTTGCGATACCGGTGTTCTCCCTTGAGAACGCTCTCTACGCGACGGTCTGCTGCGTGGTGACGAGCTGGATGATTGGCTGTGTGGTTGAGGGCCCTCGCATGGAGAAGACCGCTCTTATCGCGTCAAATCGTAATCTCGAGTTGGCCCATGGCATCGAGGGTGTACTCGGCAAAAGGTGCGTCCACTTAAAGACCGAGGTCGTCGGCCAAGGGATGCTGCTGATTACGTTGCATCAAAACGAGCTATCGAGGTTCAGGGACGTGGTGCATGAGCTCGACCCCAACGCTCGAGTGCTCATCATAGATGTAAGGGAGTCATTTGGCGGTGCCGTGTCTGCCTGATGCCCCTAGCGTCGACCCGCACGAAGGGCGCCCCGGCCTCGGGCGAGGTACGGGGCGCCCGTGCGAGCGGCGCGTGCCCGACTACTCCCTGAAGTAGGCCACGCCCCCCTCGATGAGCGGCT
>CAZCTE010000035.1:5794-9495 GCA_964501395.1 uncultured Atopobium sp. | reverse complement strand
GAGGGTGTGCGCTCTGCCGGGAGTTCTGCTCGCCGCGCAGAATCACATCTCCGCAGGTCATGGGTTGCGAGAAGAACATTGGGGTTTGCGGTTGAGCGCACGCCCCTCATGAGATAGCGCACACCCTATCCGGAAGGGCGCGCACCCTCCCGGCGGGAGCGCAGAGAGCTGGTCTGCTGGGGGCACCCGCTCCCCCGCCCGCGCGGTAGAAGACGGCAAGGTTGGCACCGCACCCACGCCCCAAGGTAATTCGGCAGGCAGGGCAGGAGGAAATCACTCCTCGTCAGACGAGGAGATGAGCTCCAGGAGATCGGGCGCCTCGATCTTGCGCATGCTGCTGCGGACAAACCCGCGGGCGTCGCGCGTGAGAAGCAGGTCACAGAGAGCCGCCTCGCCAACGGCGCGCACGATCCCGTCCTCGAAATCCGGCTCGTCGGAGTCCAGCGCCACGTCAACGTTGCGGGCATCGAGGCTGAGCGGCGTGAACATCTCACGCAACGCGCGGACAGCCTCCCTTGCCCCCACCTCGTCGCCATAATGGCGACGGTACACGTAGTACACGTCCTTGAGCGATGACGCCAGGACAAAGCCCTCGTAGTCGGGGGCCCGCAGGAGCGCCGCCACCGCGCGCGTGGCCGCCCCGTGCTGAGGCCGCGAGCCTGAGACGAGGTCGATCAGCACGTTGGTGTCGACGAGGACCCTATGCATAGCGGTCCTCTATGAGCGCGCGATCCGCCTCGCGGGAGTCATTCTCCCAAGGAACGCTCTCCTGCGATAAGACCAGGGCCTCGAGCCTCGCAAGCGCCTCGAGGCCCTGGCTGGCGGCCTTCTGCCCCCGCAGCACGATGACGCCCTCGCCCTCGTACTCGATGCTCACCTTGCTCCCAATGACAAAGGCGTCGTCATCGATGCCCGCTGGGATGAAGACGGCCCTGCTGTTGCCAACCTTCGAGACCGTTCCGATCATGGCAGCCTCCTCATCGCAATCCGCCCATGATGGCACGGGGTCATTATAACCGTTATAACACTTGAGCGAGAACAGCCGAGAAGGACGCAGCGAGACGAACGGACGAACCAGGTTGCGGGCACGCGGCGGTGACACCGGCTGTGGGAGGGGCAGTCATGGGCGCGGACCGCGGACTTCTCGATTCGAAGTCGGTACCGTTTGTCGCGCGGGCGCGGTAGCATAGACGCTCAAGCAAAGCTCGACCACGGGAGCCCCATTGAACGTCACCGTACTGCCAGGCCCGCTGACCGGCGAGGTGCGCGCGCCTTCGTCCAAGTCCGAGGCGCACCGCCTGCTCATCTGCGCCGCGTTCGCGCCCGGCCCCACCAACGTGGACTGCACCACCACCTCGAACGACATCGACGCCACCATCTCCTGCCTCGAGGCGCTCGGGGCGCGCGTGGCCCGCACGCGGGTCGGCTTCCGCGTGACCCCCGTCCCCGGCACCTCCGCGAGCGACAACCGCCCCGAGGGCCGCGCCAACGCCACGCTCGACTGCGGCGAGTCGGGCTCCACGCTGAGGTTCCTCCTCCCCGTGGTCGCTGCCCTGGGGAGGGGTGCGGAGCTCGTGGGGCACGGGCGCCTGCCCCAGAGGCCCCTCTCCCCCCTCTACGAGGAGCTCGTCGCGCACGGGGCGGAGCTCTCGCCCCAGGGCGAGGTGCCCCTGCGCGTGGGCGGCCGGCTCAGGGCCGGGCGCTTCAGCCTGCCCGGGAACGTCTCCTCCCAGTACGTGAGCGGGCTTCTCATGGCGGCGCCCCTGCTCGACGGACCCGTCGAGGTGCTCGTGACCGAGCCCGTGGAGTCGCGCCCCTACATAGACCTCACCGTCTCCGCGCTCGAGGCCTTCGGCGCGGAGGTCTCGGAGTCCGCCGCCCGCACCCCCGAGGGCGAGCCCGCGCGCGCCTTCGTGTGCTCGGCGCCGCACGGCCTCAGAAGCCCCGGCACGGTACGGGTGGGCGGCGACTGGTCGAACGCCGCCTTCTGGCTCGCCGCGGGCGCCCTCTCCGGCGGCGGGGACGGCGTGACCGTCACGGGCCTCGACGCCCGGAGCGCCCAGGGGGACCGCCAGGTCCTCGCGGCGCTCGCGCTGCTCGGCGCGCGGGTCCTCAGGACCCCCGAGGGCGCCGGCTGCTCCGAGGACCGGCTCGCGGGCCGCGTCATCGACGTGAGCGCCTGCCCCGACCTCGTGCCGCCGCTGGCCGCCGTGGCCGCCGTGGCCGAGGGCACCACCACCTTCACGGGCGCCGCGCGCCTGCGCCTCAAGGAGTCCGACCGCCTGGCCACCGTCTCCGCCGCGCTGGAGGCCCTGGGTGGGCGTGCCCGCACCTCGGAGGACGGCCTCGTGGTCGAGGGGCGGCACATGCTGGAAGGCGGCACGGTCGACGCCGCCAACGACCACCGCATCGCCATGATGGCCGCCGTGCTCGCCGCCCGCTGCGAGGGCCCGGTGACCATCAGGGGCGCCGAGTGCGTCTCCAAGTCCTACCCGGCGTTCTTCGAGGACCTCGCCTCGCTCGGCGGGTCCGTGAGAGAGGGGGGCCGCTGATGCCTTCCACCATGGGCTGCGCCCTCAGGGTGACCGTCTTCGGCCAGTCGCACTCCCCCGCCGTGGGCTGCGTGGTCGAGGGCCTGCCGGCGGGCATGCGGGTCGACCTCGACGCGCTCGCGGCATTCGTGGCGCGCCGCGCGCCCGGCGCCAACCCCTGGGACACGCCGCGCAGGGAGCCCGACGCGCCCCGGATCGTCTCCGGCCTCAACCCGGACGGCGAGACCTGCGGGGCCCCGCTCGCGGCCGTCATCGAGAACACCAACACCCGCTCCGGGGACTACGACAACATCCTCGCCGTCCCCCGGCCGGGGCACGCCGACTTCGCCGCCTGGGCCAAGTGGCACGGCGCCCAGGACGTGCCCGGCGGCGGGCACTTCTCGGGAAGGCTCACCGGGCCCCTCTGCGTGGCCGGGGGCCTCGCCCTCCAGTGGCTCTCCGCCCAGGGGGTGCGGGTGGCCGCCCACGTGGCCGAGCTCGCCGGCGTCGAGGACGAGCCCCTCGCGGCGCTCGACAACACGCCGGAGGCCCAGGCCGAGCTCGCGCGCCAGATGGACGCGCTCGCCGACGGCCGCCGCATGCCCGCGATAGACGCCGCGGCCGGCGAGCGCATGGTCGAGGCCGTCATGGCCGCGCGCGCGGAGGGCGACACCGTGGGCGGCATCGTGGAGTGCGCCGCCACGGGCCTTCCCGCCGGCGCGGGCTCGCCCATGTTCGACGGGATGGAGAACGTGCTCGCGCGCGGCCTCTTTGGCATCCCGTCGGTCAAGGGCGTCGAGTTCGGGCGGGGCTTTGCCGCGGCGCGCCTCCGCGGGACCCAGAACAACGACCCCTACGAGGTGCGGGACGGCCGCTGCGTGCCGGTGACCAACAACGCCGGCGGCATCCTCGGCGGCATCACCACCGGCGCGCCCCTGCTCGTGCGCTGCGCCTTCAAGCCCATCTCCAGCGTCATGACGGACCAGGCCTCGGTGGACCTCGCCACCATGGAGCCCGCCACCCTCACGGTCCACGGGCGCCACGACACCACCGCGGTCATACGCGCGGTCCCCGTGGTGGAGGCGGTCTGCGCGCTCGGCATCGCCGACGCGCTTCTCGCCTGGCCGGCGGACGCCAGGTAGCGAGAAGGACGGGCCCGCCGGAGGGCGG
>CAZCTE010000035.1:3185-5694 GCA_964501395.1 uncultured Atopobium sp. | reverse complement strand
CGCCCGCCACGCACGAGCCGCACACGAGGAAGGAGCCCAGATGCCGGAACTCGGCGAGCTCAGACAGCAGATAGACCAGATCGACGCCCAGATCCTCGGGCTCTTCGCCGAGCGCGCGCAGGTCTCCGAGGGCGTCGCCGCCTACAAGCGCGAGCACGGCCTGCGCGTCTTCGACCCGGCGCGCGAGCGCCAGAAGGTCGCCTCCGCGGCGGCCGCGGCGCCCGAGGACCTCGCGACCTACGCCCAGGTCCTCATGGAGGTGCTCATGGAGGCCTCGCGCTCGCGCCAGCACGCGCTTCTCGGCGACCTGGGGGACAACGACACCCTGGCCCGCATCGACGCGGCCCGCGCGAGCACGCCCGAGCTCTTCCCCCGCTCGGCGCGCGTGGTCTGCCAGGGCGTCGAGGGCGCCTACTCCCAGATCGCGGCCGAGAAGTTCTTCCGGCGCCCCCAGATAACCTACGCCCCCTCCTTCGACGCGGTCTTCCGCACCGTGGAGCAGGGCCTCGCCGAGTTCGGCGTCCTGCCCGTTGAGAACTCCACCGCGGGCTCGGTCAACCAGATGTACGACCTCATGGTGGAGCACAGCTTCCACATCGTGCGCACCACGCGCGTGAAGGTGGAGCACAACCTCCTGGCGCGCCCCGGCGCCACGCTCGCGGGGATCCGCGACGTCTACAGCCACGAGCAGGCCATCGGCCAGTGCGCGGAGTTCCTCTCGGGCCTGCCGGACGTGCGGGTGCACGAGGTGGAGAACACGGCCGTGGCCGCCCGGCGCGTGGCGGAGTCCGGCCGCGCGGACGCGGCGGCGCTCTCCTCGCGCTCCTGCGCCGACCTCTACGGCCTCGACGTCCTCGTGGCGGACGCCCAGGACCGCGACAACAACTACACGCGCTTCGCCTGCATCTCCAAGGACCTGCGCATCTACCCCGGCGCCGATCGCACCTCGCTCATGATCGTGCTCCCGCACGAGCCGGGCGCCCTCTACAAGCTGCTCGCCAAGTTCTACGCGCTCGACATCAACCTCCTCAAGCTGGAGAGCCGCCCCATCCCCGAGCGCGACTTCGAGTTCCGCTTCTACTTCGACATCGCGTGCCCCGTGGCGGCGCCGGAGTTCCGCTCGCTCATGTCCACGATCGGCGGACTCTGCCAGGAGTGCCGCTACCTCGGCTCCTACGCCGAGGAGGTCTGACGTGGGCGCGCAGGCCAGACGGGGCGCGGGCGAGAGGGGCGCGCGCGGCGCCGGCTCCCCGCCCTCCGGCTCCCCGAAGCCGATGACGGCCCCCTACGGTCTTCTCGGGCGCAGGCTCGGCCACAGCTGGTCGCCCCAGATCCACGCCATGCTGGGGTCCGCCCCCTACGACCTCGTCGAGCGCGAGCCGGACGAGGTCGAGGCCCTCGTGCGCGAGGGCTCGTGGCGCGGGCTCAACGTCACCATCCCCTACAAGCGCGACGCCGCCCGCCTCGCGGACACCCGCTCCGCGGCCGTCGAGCGGCTCGGGGTCGCCAACGCCCTCGTGCGCGGCGGCGACGGCTCGATCGCGGCCGAGAACACCGACGTGCTCGGCTTCGCGTGGATGCTCGAGCGCTTCTGCCGGGAGCGGCTGGGCGCCGAGGCGCGCGCGGCGCTCTCCGGCCGGAAGGTGCTCGTGCTCGGCTCCGGCGGCGCGAGCCAAGCGGTCTGCTACGCCCTGAGCGAGCACGCGGGCGCCGTCCCGCGCGTGATCTCCCGCTCCGGGGACGACACCTACGCCACCCTCGCCGAGCGCCACGCAGACGCCGTCCTCCTCGTCAACACCACGCCCGTGGGGATGTACCCCGCCTGCCCGGACTCACCGGTGGACGAGGGGACCCTTGCCGAGCTCACGGGGCTCCGCGGCGTTCTCGACGTGGTCTACAACCCCCGGCGCACCGGCCTCTGCCTCGCCGCCGAGCGCCTGGGGCTCCCCTCGGAGAGCGGCCTTGCCATGCTCGTGGCCCAGGCCTTCCGCGCGAGCGAGCTCTTCCAGGGACGCGCGCTCGACGAGGCCCTCATGCCGCGCATCGAGCGCGAGATCGCCGCGTCCACCCAGAACGTGGTGCTCGTGGGCATGCCGGGCGCGGGCAAGACCACCTGCGGCCGCCTGCTCGCCGATGAGCTCGGCCGGCCGTTCGTGGACCTGGACGACGAGATCGAGCTCGCCTGCGGCAGAGCCCCCGCCCAGATCATCCGCGAGGACGGCGAGGACGCCTTCCGCGAGGTGGAGACGCGCGTCACCGGCGAGGTCGCCGCGCGCTCGGGGCTCGTCATCGCCTGCGGGGGCGGCGTGGTCACGCGCGAGCGCAACTACCCCCTGCTCCACCAGAACGGCGTCATCGCCTTTCTCGACCGGCCGCTCGCCGAGCTCTCCTCTGCGGGTCGACCCGTCTCCCAGGCCAGGGGCGTCGAGAGCATAGCGGCGGAGCGCATGGGGGCTTACCGCTCCTGGGCCGACGTCACGCTCGCGATCGGGGGCTCGCCCGAGGCCGA
>CAZCTE010000035.1:0-3085 GCA_964501395.1 uncultured Atopobium sp. | reverse complement strand
CCCGCCCCCGCTGCCCAACGCGCCGCTCGCCACCTAACGCGCGCCTTTTGTGGAGAGCGCTACCATCTGCGATGCCGTTCGGCAGAGTGACGCGGCGTCCCTCTCGTGCGCCCCTATACTCTCTGAGCAGTACGGGAGATAACGTTTTGTCGTGGCGTTAGCAAGAAGAGACGGGGGCTTCTGCTCGCAGTTCGACGACGGGAAGGATCGCGAAGTGGACAGGCGACAGGTAGCGGAGGAGGTCCTCGCGGCCGTGGGCGGCAAGGACAATGTGGTCGCCAACGACGTCTGCATGACGCGACTCAGGCTCCTCACTAAGGACCCCGCGCTGGTTAACACCGAGCAGCTCTCCTCCGCGAGCGGGGTCCTTGGCTATGTCAGGCGTGGCGCCAACGGCCTCGAGGTCGTCTTTGGCCCCGGGAAGGTCGAGGCCATCCACGAGGCCATAGCCAGCATCACCGGCATAGACTCCACCGGCGCCGCGTTCTCGGCGGCCGACTCCCAGCCCGCCTCCCTGCACGTTCACATCACGCCCAACCCGCTCGACGACGCCGCACGCCCGAAGGGCGCCCCCCAGAGCGCCCCCAGGGGCGCCTCCCCTGACCCCCAGAACGGCACGCGCGGCGAGAAGCCCGCCGCGGACCCCGACGGGGCCCAGAACGTGGCCGAGCTCGTGAGCCTGCTCGACGACATGCCGAAGGGCGGCACCGACAAGGCCGCTGGCTCCGCAGACGCCGAGGACCTTCTCGGCCCCGAGGACGCAGACGGCCCCAAGGCCGGCAGGGTGCTCGTGATCAACGGCCCCAGCATCAACATGCTCGGCGTCCGCGAGCCGGACATCTACGGGAACGACACGTACCAGACGCTGCTGCGCACCTGCAAGGAGGCCGCCGTGGAGGCCGGCTTCGACGGCTGCACCTGCTTCCAGTCCAACCACGAGGGCGACCTCATCGACGCCATTCAGGACGCCTACGGCTGCTACGCCGGCATCGTCATCAACCCGGGCGCCTACACCCACACCTCGATCGCGCTGCTCGACGCAGCCAAGGCGGTGGCCCTGCCCGTGGTGGAGGTCCACATCTCCAAGGTCGGCGAGCGCGAGGACTTCCGCAAGGTCTCTTACATCCGCGCGGCGTGCTTCGAGACCATCAGCGGCGAGGGCATCCAGGGCTATCGCCGGGCCATCTTCGACCTCGCGGAGCACATCGGGCTGTAGGGGCGCCTCGCCCTAGCGCTGGCGACGCATCTTGGCGCCGTGCCTCGGCGCCGGCAGAGTGCCCCCGCTGCCGCACCCGACCCCCGCAACGCACGAGGCCCAGAGCACAACCGGCGTCGCGGCCATTATCGGCAGCATGTAGCGCACGTAGCCGTTCACCGGCGAGGCGAGGCAGATGAGCAGCACCACCAGCGACGGCGCCGCCACAATGAGCCCGCGCCGCCCGGACGCGCGCAGACCGTGCACGGCCGCGAGCAGGAGCGCCCAGGCATAGAGGCCGCAGTGGCCGACGAGCCCAAGCACCGGCAGGCCCTGGAAGGTGTTGAGCGCCGAGATGAACGTCGCCCGCACGTCCTCGGACGCGGCGTAGGAGACGTCGAGGGTGTCCGTCGAGCCCACGATGGGGTCGCTCTGGTAGATGCGGTAGTCCCAGGTGTGGTGGGTCGGCGCGGTGTCGAGGTAGAGATAGCCGTAGCAGCTGGCGAGAAACGCGTCCAGGTAGACCCCGGGGTGACGGAGCCCCATCGACACCCACGCGGCAAGGTAGCTGGGCAGGTCGGCGTCGGTTCCGTGGTAGGTCGCCTTCACGGGGTCGCTCGTCGTTGGATCGTAGAGCTCCGCGAGCGAGTCGTAGTCGAGAACCGCCTCTATCGCCTCGCGCTCCCAGTCCTCGACGTCGTCAGGCGACTCCACGAGGTAGCGCGCCGTCATCTGGAAGAGGGGGCCGAGCGACTCCTGGCGACCCCCGGCCGCGACCCCGAGGGCCGGCAGCAGCACCGAGGAGACCACGAGCTCGACGGCGATCGCCGCGGCCGCCGCACCGGCGACGAGCCGCCGCGCCCGACCCGGCGAGAGCGCGAGAAGCGCGGCCGGCAGCGCGAGCACCACCACGGCCGCGCCGTCGTGCCGCACGAGGCAGAGCCCGATGCCAAGGGCCAGAAGCGCGCCCGCCTGCGCCCACGAGACGCCCTCCCCCCTCCTGTCGCGCACCCAGACCTCGAGCAGGAGGGTCGCGTAGAGGCAGAACAGGCTCGCGTAGAGGGTGTCCTTGCAGAGCGCCTGGGCGTAGGCCCCCCAGGCCGGCGCGAGCGCGAAGAAGGCCGTCGCAACCGCGAGCAGCGGCGTCGGCGCGCCCGTCCGCCGCATGGAGCGCACGGAGAGCGAGAAGGCCGCCGCCTGTACGAGCGTCTGGAGGCAGACCCAGAGGGCGACCCCGGCCCCGTCGGAGCCCCCGAGGCGCCGGCCCAGGTCCACGACCGTGCCCATGAGGAGGGTCATGAGGTAGGGGTGGTGGTCGTTCGTGGGGAGCCAGCCGTAGAAGACGTCGAGCTGGTAGGTCCCGTCATAGGTGAGCGAGCCCGGCCAGAAGGTCAGAAGGTAGGGCAGCCAGGCCGCGAGCAGCATGGCCATGACGGCCGGCGTTGGGGGAAACCGCGCGGGCACGGGAGCCGGCACGTCACCAGCCGCGCCGCCAACCACATCACCTGCCGCGCCATCCGTCCCGTCGCCCCTCAGCGGCGCCGCCTCGTCCATGAGCCAGAAGGCAAGCCGGCATGCCAGAGAGAGGGCAAGCGCGCCCAGCGCAAGCCCAAGGAGAGACGCAAGCGCCGCAGCCGGCGTCGCAACGAGGGCGCGCCAGGTGCCGGAGTCGCGGTAGGTGACCCCCACGAGCTGAAGGGCCGAGAGGAGCGTCCCCAGGCCAATCGACCACCCGTCGGGCCGGACCCGGAGCTTACGGCACGCGAGAAGTCCCGCAATTGCCAAGGCGGCATACGCTACGAGCATGATGAACATGAGTCCCCTACACCCCGCGCGCGATGCTCTCCAGCCTGGCGCGGTAGGCGGCCTCGATGATCTCGCAGCAGCCCT
>CAZCTE010000034.1:7208-9951 GCA_964501395.1 uncultured Atopobium sp. | reverse complement strand
TGGGCTACGTGGTCGAGGATGTGGTGAACCGCGTGGGCGTGGACGTGAACACGGCGAGCGCGAGCCTTTTGGGCTACGTCTCCGGCATCACGGCCACGGTGGCGAGAAACATCGTGACCTACCGCGAGGAGAACGGCCCCTTCACGGACCGCCGTCAGCTCAAGAAGGTTCCCAAGCTGGGGCCCAAGGCCTACGAGCAGTGCGCGGGGTTCCTGCGCGTCAACGGGGGCAAGAACCCGCTGGACGCCACGGCGGTGCACCCCGAGAGCTACCCCGTGGCCGCCGCCGTGCTCGAGCGTGCCGGGGTCACCGAGAAGGACCTCGCACGCGGGGGCGTCCCCGACATCGAGCGGCGCGTGGGGAGCGTTGCCGCGCTCGCGAGCAAGCTCGACTGCGGCGTCCTCACGCTCATTGACATCCTCCACGAGCTCGAGAAGCCCGGGCGCGACCCGCGCGACGACGCCCCCGAGGTGGTCTTCAGCCGCGCGGCGCTCTCCATGGACGACCTCCAGCCCGGCATGGAGCTCACGGGGACCGTGCGCAACGTGGTGGACTTCGGCGCCTTCGTGGACGTGGGGGTGCACCAGGACGGCCTCGTGCACGTCTCCAAGATGGCGCGGCGCTTTGTCAGGCACCCGAGCGACGTGGTCTCGGTGGGGGACACGGTGAAGGTGTGGGTCGAGAAGGTCGACCGCGACCGCGGGCGGATCTCCCTTACCATGGTGCGGGACGCGTAGCGGGGCGAGAGGCGCGAGGGAGGCACCATGGCGGACGACGTCCACGAGCCCGAGGGCGGTTCCGAGGTCGGCTTCTCCGGCCCCGAGCTGCTGCGCGATGCCGAGGGCCTGTCGCTCGTGGGCGACGGCATGGTGCTGCGTGCGGACCTCACCTCCATGCTGCCGCGCCTGCGCCCGGACCGTCTCGGTCGCGAGCTGCTCGTGCGCGCGGCGCGCGTGCGCGGCGTCGGGTCGCCCACGGCCGTGGACGCCACGGCGGGGCTGGGGGAGGACTCCCTGCTTCTGGCCGCGGCGGGCTTCGCCGTCACGCTGTATGAGCGCGACCCGGTGATAGCCGCCCTGCTCAGGGACGCCCTGGAGCGCGCGGCGGACGTGCCGGGGCTGGCCGAGTCCGTCGGCCGCATGACGCTCGTGGAGGGGGACTCCGTCGAGGGGCTGCGGGGCCTTGACCGCGCTCCCGACGTCGTGTTTCTCGACCCGATGTTTCCCGAGCGCACCAAGAGCGCGGCGGTCAAGAAGAAGTTCCAGCTCCTGCACCAGCTCGAGCGGCCCTGCGACAACGAGGGCGAGCTCATGGACGCCGCGCTCGCCGCGCGCCCGCGCAAGGTTGTGGTCAAGCGCCCGCCCAAGGGGCCGCTGCTCGCAGGGGCAAAGCCCAGCTATCAGGTCGTGGGGAAGGCCGTCCGCTACGACGTCATCGTGCCGCCGCGCGCGTGAGCGCGGGGGCGCGCCGCAGGGGCGACCTTCGTGACGCCATCCGCGCCGGTGCCCTATGCGGTCTGCGCGACGGGCTCGCGGAGGCCGCGGATGGCGTCGATCAGCGGCACGTGCGCGTTGATGACGTTCACGATGGGTCCCACGATGAGCGCGGAGACGATCGTACCCACGCCGGGGCCGTTGAGGTACCCGAAGAAGACGAACGAGAGGGCGCACGCGAGCAGGGCGAGCGAGGTGTCAAAGCAGAGCTTGCAGGAGCCAAAGGGCCGCTTGGCCGCGGTAGAGATGGCGTGGACGATGCCCTCGCCCGGGACCATGGTGACGTTGGGCGCCACCTCGATGGAGATGCCGCAGGCGAGGATGCAGCAGCCGAGGAGCAGCGCGAGCGCCATCTCGGGCAGGCTCTGCGGGCTCACCCACGACAGCAGGCCCATGCTCAGGTCGATGAAGCTGCTAAAGATCAGGTTCGCCACGACCTGCAGCAGCTGGATTGGGTGGAAGTCACGCCTGAGCAGGGCAATCTCCGCCACGAGGAAGAGCATGTTGAGCGCAAAGGTGAACTCGCCGAGGGTGGGCTCGAAGGTGAGCGAGAGCACGTAGGGGACGCTCGAGATGGGCGAGGTGCCCAGCAGAGCCTTGTTGATGAGGACGATGCCCACGGAGTTGATGAGCAGGCCCAGCACAAAGGAGCCAAAGCGCAGCGCAAGCCGTGTGGCCTTCCCCTGTGCGCCCCTCGCGTCCGCGTTGGACAGCCCCTGCTCCGCGACAACCTCGCTCATCCGTTCCCCTTTCTCTCCTGGTCCCGCTCCGCCTCAAAGTTCTTGATCACGCGGCCGAGAAGTGCCGCGAGCTCGTCGCGCTCCTCGGCCGTCATGCCCGCGCAGGCAATCTCGTCGACCTCCGCCCCACAGCATGCGACGTGCTCGGCCTCGAGCCATCCGGCGCCCGTGAGACGGACCTCGAGCGCGCGGCGGTCGCCCTCCTTGGGCGTGCGCGTGACGAGCCCCGCCTCCTCCATGCGCCCGAGCACCCCGGTGATGGTGGCCCGGTCCGTCGCGCACGCGCGGGCGATGTCCCGCTGGAGACATCCCTCGTTCTCGGCGACGTACTCGAGCACCTTGGGCTGGCCCGGCATGAGGCCGTACTCCCGCGTGCGTGCCATCATGGCCTGGTTGGAGCGGCTTGACGCCACGAGCAGCAGGTAGTGAATCGTGTCTACCTCCACGGCTCCCCTCGATGCGGTCAAGATAGTTTGCATAGCAACAGTTAGTATACAAAGCAATTTGCGG
>CAZCTE010000034.1:0-7108 GCA_964501395.1 uncultured Atopobium sp. | reverse complement strand
AGGTATAAGCTCCCGAACACGAAACGAGACACATGAAATACTGGAGCAGCTCAGCACAGGAAACCCTCGAGAACCTCTCCGCAGACCCCACGACCGGACTCAACGAGCAGCAGGTGGAGGAACGCGTCTCCACCTACGGGCCCAACGAGTACCAGCAGGCCAAGCCAGAGAGCCTGGCAACCAAGATTCTTGCCCAGTTCAAGGACGTCTCCAACCTCATCCTCCTGCTCGCGGGGGTGCTCTCGCTCGCGCTGGCCATACGCGAGGGCGACGGCTTCGTGGAGCCCATCGTCATCTTCGCGGTCATCATCATGAACATGACGCTCTCCGTCACGCAGGAGCGTGGCGCGGAGCGTGCGCTCGATGCCCTGCGCGACCTCAACAGCCCCACCTGCCTGGTGCTGCGCGACGGCGTGCACGTGGAGGTGGACACCTCGGCCGTGGTCCCCGGCGACATCGTGGTCCTCAAGACCGGCGACCTCGTGCCCGCGGACGCGCGCCTGATCGAGGCCACGGGCCTCGCCGTCGACGAGTCCTCGCTCACCGGCGAGTCCGAGCCCGCCGAGAAGGACGCGGAGGCCGTGGTGGAGGAGGACGCCGCCATCGGCGACCGCGTGAACATGGTCTTCTCGGGCTGCCTGGTCACCGCCGGCAACGCCCTCGCCGTGATCACGGCCACGGGCATGTCGAGCGAGATGGGCCGCATCGCCTCGTACCTCAACGACGCCCAGAAGATCCAGACCCCGCTGCAGCGCCGCCTCTCCCGCGTCGTGCGCTGGGTGAGCGCCGTCGCCGTGTTTGCCGCCGTGGCGCTTCTCGCCACGGGCATCCAGCAGGGCCAGGAGTTCTGGACCATGATGCTCTCCGCGGTCTCGCTGGCCGTTGCCGCCGTGCCCGAGACGCTGCAGCTCATCGTCACCCTCACGCTCACGCGCGGCGTGCGCAAGATGGCCGACAAGCACTCCCTCATCCGCAAGCTCCCGGCGGTGGAGACCCTGGGCTCCACCTCGGTTATCTGCTCGGACAAGACGGGCACCCTCACGCAGAACCGGATGAGCATTCGGCGCGCGTGGATTCCGGGGACCGGCGTCGTGGAGGTGGGGGAGAGCCTCGCGGACGCGGACGAGAACGAGGCCCGTGCGCTCAACCTGCTCCGTCGCCTGGCCCTTGCCAGCAACGCCACCGTGGAGCCGGACGGCAACGGCGGCGAGAAGATCGTGGGCGACGCCACGGAGACGGCCATCATGCGCCTGCTCACGGCCTCGGGCGAGACCCGCGAGGAGCTCCTCGCCGAGTGCCCGCGCGCGGGCGAGATCCCCTTCTCGTCCGAGCGCAAGATGATGACGAGCGTGCACGAGCTCCCCGACGGGCGCTATCTCGTGCTCACCAAGGGCGCCATCGACCGGCTGCCCCTCGTGGCCCCCTCGGACGCGGAGCTCGCCGAGCGCCGCGCGGCCCACGACGCCTTCGCGCACGACGCCCTGCGCGTGATCGCGCTCGGCAGCCGCGTGGTGGACGCCCTCCCCGAGGACGGCGACCTCACCGCGCTCGAGCACGACCTCACCCTCGAGGGCTTCATCGGCCTCATCGACCCGCCGCGCCCGGAGGCGGCCGAGGCCATCGCGCTCGCCCGCCGCGCCGGCGTGCGCACGGTCATGATCACGGGCGACCACGCCGCCACGGCGGGCGCCATCGCAAAGCAGCTCGGGCTCATCCGCTCCGACGCCAACGTGATCACCGGCAAGGAGCTCGCCGCCATGAGCGACGAGGAGCTCGTGGAGAGCGTGCGCTCCTACTCCGTCTACGCGCGCGTCTCGCCGGAGGACAAGATCCGCATCGTCGAGGCCTGGCAGGAGCAGGGCGAGGTCGTGGCCATGACCGGCGACGGCGTGAACGACGCCCCCGCCCTCAAGGCGGCCGACGTGGGCGTGGCCATGGGCTGCTCCGGGACCGAGGTCGCCAAGGCGGCGGCCGACATGGTCCTCACGGACGACAACTTCGCAACCATCGTGGAGGCGGTGCGCGAGGGCAGAAACGTCTTCTCCAACATCAAGCGGACCGTCTACTTCCTGCTCGCGTGCAACTTCTCAGAGATCGTGGTCATGCTGGGGGCGCAGCTCCTCGGCTGGGGCACGCCGCTCACCCCGGTGATGCTCCTGCTCATCAACGTGCTCGGCGACGGCATCCCCGGCCTCAGCCTCTCCCGTGACGTGAGCGACGAGCGCATCATGACCCGCAAGCCCATCGGCCGCACCGAGAGCTTCTTCTCGGGGATCACGCACGTCATCGTGCAGCAGACCGTCGCGTTCTCGGTGGTGGGCATGCTCGCCTACTGGCTGGGCGCCTTCGTGTGGCTGCCCGGTGGCGGGGCGCCCTCGCTCGAGGCGGGACAGACCATGTGCTTCCTCGTGATGGCCTTCACGAGTATCCTGCACGTCTTCACGGTGCGCACCCGCGGCTCCATCTTCCGTCGCACCGTGCGCGACAACTGGCCGCTCGTGGGGGGCGCGGTTGCCATGATTGCGGCCTTCTCCGCGCTCGTGCTCATCGAGCCCGTGGGGGCGGTCTTTGGCATGGCGACCCTGGGCCCCGTGGACTGGGCGATCACCATCGCGCTTTCCATCGTTCCCACGATCGTGGCCGAGATCATCAAGCTCTGGGACAACCGTAGCGAGGCGCGCGCCCACATGCGCAGGCTCGTCCGGCACATGACCAGCAGCTCGAACTAGCGAGAAGCGCATCGATACGCAGCGCGCCGGGGTGTCTCGAGTGGGGCGCCCCGGCGCGTTTGTGCTCATTCGGTTTTCGGGGCGCCTCCGCGCTACCCGGCCAGCCCGCTCGCCACGCTCGCGAGCGCGATCACCACGCCCACGATGGACTCGCCGCCGAGCACGCCGGACGCGATCACGATGCCGCGCTCCTCGGGGGTCTCGCCGTCGGCCTGCTTGCCCTTGTCGCGTCGCGCGCACACGCGGTCGTAGGCCCACTTGACGACGGAGCCGAGCGCCGCCGTGAGGGACATGTAGAACGGCAGGTAGACGCCGAGGCCAAACATCATGGCGGGCAGTCCCGCGAAGTAGAGCGCCACGCCGCCCAGAAGCCCCGCTGCAAAAGCGGGGACGCTGGGAATCCCCGAGACCATCGTGGCCACCACGCTCGCCTGCGCCGAGACGAACATCTGCCCAGAGCCAAACGCGTCGGTCCCGTACGCCGTCACCAACGCCCACAGCACCGCAACAGACACCACGGTTCCCAGCAGCGCGCCGATGGCCTGGCCCACCCACATGGCGCGCGGGCTCGTGCCGATGAGGGCGCCGGTCTTGAAGTCGCTCATGACGTCGCCGGCCAGCCCGCAGGCAACCGCCACGACCCCGGCCACGTAGAAGAGCTGCACCTGGCTCGCGTCTGAGAACGCCGCCACGGCGAGCAGCACGATGAGGCCGAAGATCTCCATGGGGTCGATGCCCGTCTGGCCCACGGACTGCGCGCTCATGATGGTGGTCACAAAGGCGAGCAGCACCACGACCACGGCGACCACGGGCCCCAAGCCAAGGCCCATGCACACGAGCAGCGCCGCCGCGGCCACCAGGAGGGCCAGCGTGCCGCGCTCGAGCCCGCCCCAGTCGTGCGCCCGCGGCTGGCCGTCGCTCTCGTTGCCCTGCGAGCGGCTGCGCAGCATGCTCGCCGCCCGCGGCAGGATGTCCTTGAGCACCACGCCTATGCCCGACCCCATCATGAGGCCCATGCCCAGGCTGGACACGATGCCCTGGGCGGTGGAAACGTCCCAGAGGCCGGCCGCGGAGCCGCCCACGATGATGCCAAAGTTGCCGAAGACGGCGCCCAGGAACCAGAACAGCACGCCTACGCCGCCCACGAGGAAGCCCACGGCGAGCATCTGGGGGGAGTTGTAGATGCCAAAGCTCACGCCGGTGATGGGCAGCTCGGCCAGCAGGGTGGGCATGAGGCCCAGCGCGTCGCGCGCCACGCACCAGAGGCCCGCGATCCCCATGGAGCCAAAGAGCCGCCTGCCCGTGGAGCCGCCCGTCTTGGTGGCGAGCAGCGTCTGGGCGGCGGCGGTGCCGATGGGATACTCAAGGTCCGACTCGTCGACAAAGCGCCGGCGGATGAGCGCGGTGAACGCGAGGCCCAGCAGCGTGCCGGCGAGCGCCACCATGAGCATCTCGGCCCAGCTCACGCTATCGGCGAGGCCGAGCATCCAGATGCCGGGGATGGTGAAGGCCAGGCCTCCCGCCACCATGGAGCCGGCCGACATCACGATCTGCGTGACGTTGGCCTCGTTGAGGCTGTGGTGTCCGCAGGCGCGCAGCAGAAAGAGCGCCACGATGGAGGTGAAGATGGTTGGCCAGGGGAGGGCGCCCAGTTTGAGGGCCGTGTAGACCGAGGACGCCGTGATGATGACGCAGCCAAGGCACCCGATGGCAAGGCCCGCGGGGCTCAGCTGCTCGCGCCACGAGGCGCGCGGAGCAGAGATGCTCATATGTTTCTCCTTCGAATATCCGCTCCCCCGCAGCGGGGAGTCGGGTTTCATCGGACTGGTACAGTATAGAGGCCGTTTGACGAGAAGAGCCCACGGAGGTCCCATGGACAAAAGCGCAGAGAGGTGCGCGCTTGCAGAAAGGCGCGTGCTCGCCGTCGACGTGGGCAACACCACCACGCGGCTCGGCCTCTTCTGCGGCGAGGAGCTCGCGGGCACCCTCGAGCTCACCACGCCCGAGCGGCTCACCGCGGACGAGGCACGCCTCCAGGCGGGGCAGGCCCTCTCCGCGCTCGGGGCCGGCATGCCGGACGACGCCATCCTCGCGTGCGTGGTCCCCAGCCTCTCGGACGTCTGGCGCCAGGCGCTCGCCGGGCTCACGCAGGCGCGCCCGCTCGTGGTGGGGCCGGGCCTCAAGACGGGCGTGCGCATGCGCTACGACGACCCCTCCGAGGTCGGTGCCGACCGCGTGGCGGACGTCGTGGCGGCCCGGGACGCCTACGGCGCGCCCGTGCTCGTGGTCGACCTGGGCACCACCACCAACATCGAGGTCATCGACGAGACGGGCACCTTCGTCGGGGGCGTCATAGCGCCCGGCGTGGCCCTGGGCGCCCGCTCCCTCAGCGCCGCCGCGGCGCGCCTCCCCATGATCGAGCTTCGCGCCCCCGAGACGGTGATAGGGCGCAACACGCGCGCGGCCATGCAGTCGGGCGTGGTCCTCGGCGAGGTCGCGCGCATCGACGGGCTTCTCGACGTGGTGGCCGGCGAGCTCGGCTACGAGGCGCCGGTGGTGCTCACCGGCGACGGCGCCGAGGCCATGGCCGCGCTGCTCCGCCACGAGGCGCGGGTGGACGACACCCTCACCCTGCGTGGCCTCTGGGGCCTCTGGAAGGCCAACCGGCGCTAGCGCGGCTGGCCGGAGCGGGCCCAGCCGCCAGCCCGCGGCCAAAGCGGGCCCAGCCAGCCCGCAGGCCCCCCTTTCCAAAACCGACACAAGTTCTTAGAATATTCGGACCTTTTGCCTAACCCGTTACCCTATACTTACGCTCGGTTGTTCAGGCGGCGGCCTTGGGGCCGCCCGTGAGAAAGGGCATGGCATGGCAAACCCCGTCATCGGCACCCCGTGGAAGAAGCTCAACGGCTTCGTCTCGGAGGAGGAGCTCAAGGGCGTCGACCGCTACTGGCGCGCCGCAAACTACCTCTCCGTCGGCCAGATCTACCTGCGCTCCAACCCTCTCATGCGCGACGGGTTCAGCCGCGAGGACGTCAAGCACCGCCTCGTGGGCCACTGGGGCACCACGCCCGGCATCAACTTCCTCTTTGGCCACGTGAACCGCCTCATCGCCGACCACCAGCAGAACGCCATCTTCCTCATGGGCCCCGGCCACGGCGGCCCCGCCGGCACCGCGCAGTCCCTGCTCGACGGCACCTATCGTGAGGTCCGCCCGGACATCACCGACGACGAGGCCGGCCTTCAGAAGTTCTTCCGCCAGTTCTCCTACCCCGGCGGCATCCCCAGCCACTACGCGCCCGAGACCCCCGGCTCCATCCACGAGGGCGGCGAGCTGGGCTACACGCTCTCGCACGCCTACGGCGCGGTCCTGGACAACCCGAGCCTGCTCGCCGTGGCCGTGGTGGGAGACGGCGAGGCCGAGACCGGCCCGCTCGCCACGTCCTGGCAGACCAACAAGTTCATGGACCCGCTCACCGACGGCATCGTCCTGCCCATCCTGCACCTCAACGGCTACAAGATCGCCAACCCCACCATCCTCGCCCGCATCTCCGACGCCGAGCGCGACGAGTTCTTCCGCGGCATGGGCTACCACCCCTACAACTTTGTCGCCGGCTTTGACAACGAGGACCACTCCTCCATCCACCGTCGCTTCGCGGCGCTGCTCGAGGCCGTCTTCGACGAGATCTGCGACATCAAGGCGCGCGTGGCCGCCGGCGAGGCGAGCCGCCCGTTCTATCCCATGATCGTCTTCCGCACCCCCAAGGGCTGGACCTGCCCCAAGGAGATCGACGGCAAGAAGACCGAGGGCTCCTGGCGCGCCCACCAGGTGCCGCTGGCCTCCGCCCGCGACACCGAGGAGCACTTCCAGGTCCTCAAGGGCTGGATGGAGTCCTACCGCCCCGAGGAGCTCTTCGACGATACGGGCGCCATCCGCCCCGAGGTCTACGACTGGATGCCCACCGGCGAGCTGCGCCTGGGCGCCAACCCCAACGCCAACGGCGGGCTGGTGCGCCAGGAGCTCGACCTGCCCGACGCCCGTGACTACGAGGTGCCGGTGGCCGAGAAGGGCCACGGCTTCGGCTCCGTTGAGGCCACGCGCGTGCTGGGCGAGTACACCGCCGACCTCATCAACAAGAACCGCGACTCCTTCCGCATCTTTGGCCCGGACGAGACCGCGTCCAACCGCCTGCAGCCGTCCTACCAGGTGACCGACAAGCAGTGGTTTGGCGAGGGCACCTACGACGACCCCGCCAACGACGAGCACCTCTCGCCCGTGGGCAACATCATCGAGCAGCTCTCCGAGCACCAGTGCGAGGGCCTGCTCGAGGGCTACACCCTCACCGGCCGCACGGGTCTCTGGAGCTCCTACGAGTCCTTCG
>CAZCTE010000033.1:5011-10081 GCA_964501395.1 uncultured Atopobium sp. | reverse complement strand
TGCCGTTGCAGTAGCCCATGGTCTCGAGCATCTCGAGGTCGTAGCTCGTGCGCTGGGCCAGGCGCTGGGCCTCGAGCGGCATGTCGTTGGCCTTGAGCTCCGCCACGCGCCGCTCGAGCTCCTCGCTTATGGTCTTGATGGCGTGCGTGACCTTGGGGCGCTCGGTCACGTAGTGGGACGCGGGCCAGATGGGTATGGCGTCGAACTCGCGGACGATCTCGCCGGAGAGGTTGTCCACCTCCGCGATGAGCTCCACCTCGTCGCCGAAGAACGAGATGCGCAGCGGGTTCTCGGCGTAGGGCGGGAAGACGTCCACGGTGTCCCCGCGCACCCGGAAGGTGCCGCGGGAGAGGTCGTAGTCGTTGCGGTCGTACTGGATGTCTATGAGGCTGTGGATGAGGTCGTCCCGCTCGAGCGGCTCGTCCTTGCTCACGCTGGGGGCGAGCCCCGCGTAGTCCTGCGGGCTGCCGATGCCGTAGATGCACGAGACGGACGCCACCACGATGACGTCCCTCCGGGAGAGCAGGCTCGAGGTGGCCTGGTGGCGGAGCTTCTCGACCTCCTCGTTGATGGAGGCGTCCTTCTCTATGTAGGTGTCCGTCTGGGGGACGTAGGCCTCGGGCTGGTAGTAGTCGTAGTACGAGACGAAGTAGACCACGGCGTTGTTGGGGAAGAGCTCGCGCATCTCGCTCGCCACCTGGGCGGCGAGGGTCTTGTTGGGCTCCATGATGAGCGTGGGGCGGTTGAGCCTCTCGATGGTCTTGGCCATGGTGAAGGTCTTGCCCGACCCCGTGACGCCCATGAGCGTCTGGTAGCGCAGCCCGCGCTCCACGCCGTCGGCGAGCCTCTCGATGGCCTGGGGCTGGTCGCCGGCCGGCTCGAAGGGGGACGCCACGGCGAGGCGCTCGCCGCCGCTCGAGCGGCCAAACCGCACGAGCTCGCCGCCAAAGCGCTCCTGGCCGCTGCCGCCGTCCGCCATGGGCCCTCCTCTCCCGACCAATTGGAACACGGTTTGGATAGTGTACCCCATCGCCCGGGAACCAAACACGTGTTCTTCTCGCCCGTGCGGCGCTTCCGGTGCGGGATGCCTGGGCCCCTGCGCGCGCCCGTCCTGGCACGACACGCCCAGTGCGGGGCGTCAGGCACCCGCCCCTCCGCCAAGGCGCCCACCGGACGGGCCGGCCGGAATCGCTCGCCGCCAAGACCGGCCCTGTAGCCGCATCAGCGCTTGACGTGCAGAGCGCGCGTGTCGTAGCTTGACTCATTGGATTCTTGGAGGGGTCCTTCGTCATAGGCGCGCGGCCGCCGACGCGATCGCGCGCACCAGCGGAAGAAGGAAAGAATGCTGTTTGAGAACGACAGCTCCTACGGCGCGCTCGGGGAGATGTGCTCCAACACGAGCCGCCGTCTGGGAGCCAATGCCCGCGGCACCTGCCCGGTTGACATGACCCGGGCGCTCGTGGGGGTGGCCCACGCCCAGAGCTGCGGGAAGTGCACGCCCTGCCGCGTGGGCCTGGGCGTCATGACCGACATGATCGAGCACGTCATCGACGGCACGGCCCCGGCGGGCACCATCGAGCGCCTGGAGGACCTCGCCGAGCAGATCCGCGTGAGCTCGGACTGCGCCGTGGGCTACCAGGCCGCCGAGCAGGTGCTCATGAGCGTCAAGGCGTTCCGGGACGACTTTGCCTACCACGCCGAGACGGGCCGCTGCCTGCGGAGCTCGAGCCAGGGCGTCCCCTGCGAGGTGTCCTGCCCCGCGCACGTGGACATCCCCGGCTACATAGCCCTCACCGCGGCCGGCCGCTACGACGAGGCCGTGGAGCTCATCCGCAAGGACAACCCCTTCCCCTCGGCGTGCGCCTACGTGTGCGAGCACCCCTGCGAGGAGACCTGCCGCCGCACCATGGTGGACGACGCCGTGAACATCCGCGGCATCAAGCGCTACGCCGTTGACCACGCGACCGGCCCCCGCGCCACGGACCGCGGACCTGCCACGGGCAAGCGCGTGGCCATCGTGGGCGCCGGGCCGTCGGGCCTCACCTGCGGCTACTACCTCGCCCGCATGGGGCACGAGGTGGTTGCCTTCGAGCGGCTCGAGAAGGCCGGCGGCATGCTCCGCTACGGCATCCCCAACTACCGCCTGCCCAAGGACATCCTCGACGACGAGATCGCCTCCATCGAGGCGGCCGGCGTGGAGATTCGCCTCGGCACGCCCGTGGGGCCGGACGGCGTCACGCTCGAGGAGCTCCAGAGCGAGTTCGACGCCGTCTACATCGCCCTGGGCGCGCACGGCGACAAGAAGCTCCGCATGCCGGGCGAGGACGCCGAGGGCGTCGTGCCCGCCGTCAGGATGCTCCGCGAGGTGGGCCTCGGGCACGCGCCCGACTACACGGGCCTCGACGTCTGCGTGGTGGGCGGCGGCAACGTGGCCATGGACGCCGCGCGCTCCGCGGTGCGCTGCGGGGCCTCGAGCGTGACGGTGGTCTACCGCCGGCGCGTGGCCGACATGACGGCACTCCCCGACGAGATCGAGGGGACCATCGCCGACGGCTGCGAGATCGCCGACCTCATGGCGCCCCTGGAGGTGCTCACGGACGAGACCGGCCACGTGCGCGCGCTCAGGGCGCAGCCGCAGATCATCGGCCCGGTGAAGCGCGGCCGCCCCGCGCCGGTGACCGCCGAGCGCGAGGAGCGCGAGTTCCCCTGCCAGGTGGTCATCGTGGCCATTGGCCAGGACATCCAGTCCGAGTACTTCTCCGAGGCGGGCCTTCCCACCAGCTGGAAGCAGTTCGACGTGGACGACGCGCTCGCCGTGCCCGAGCACCCGGGCCTCTTCAGCGGCGGCGACTGCATGCGCGGCCCCGCGACGGTGATTCTCGCCATCGCGGACGGCAAGAAGGCCGCCCAGTCCATCGACGCGTATCTCGGCTTCCGCCACACGGTCTCCGTGGACATCGACCTGCCGACGCCGCGCCTGGACGACCGCATCCCGTGCGGGCGCTCCGTGAACGGCGAGCGCCCGGCCGACGAGCGCGTGCATGACTTCGAGCTCGTGGAGTACGGCCTGTCAGAACAGGAGATTCGCCAGGAGACGCTCAGGTGCCTCAACTGCGACCACTTTGGCTGCGGCATCCTGCACGAGGGGGGACGGATGTCATGGTAAGCGTCACGATCGACGGCAACGTCTACGAGGCGTCCGAGGACGCCACCATCCTCGAGGTGGCGCGCGAGCACCACGTTAACATCCCCACCCTGTGCTACCTGCGCGACATCAACGAGATCGGCGCCTGTCGCATCTGCCTCGTGGAGGTCGAGGGCATCGACCACCTGGTGGCGGCCTGCAACAACAGGGTCACCGACGGCATGGTGGTCCACACGGACACGCCGCGCGTGCGTCGGGCGCGCGTGGCCAACGTGCAGCTCATCCTCTCGCGCCACGACCGGCGCTGCCCAACCTGCTTCCGCACCGGCACCTGCGAGCTGCAGGCCCTCACCGACCGCATGGGCATCCACGAGGTGCCCTTTGCCACCACCTTCGAGGCCAAGCCCATAGACGCGCGCTTCCCGCTCGTGCGCGAGCCCGAAAAGTGCGTGAACTGCCTGCGCTGCGTCTCCACCTGCGAGAAGGTGCAGGCGCTCGACGTGTGGGGCCTCGTGGACTCGGGCAGCCGCGCGCACGTGGACGCCGTGGCCGCCGAGGACTGCGCGTTCTGCGGCCAGTGCATCGTCAACTGCCCCACGGGCGCGCTGCACGAGCGCGACGACACCCAGCGCGTCTTCGACGCCATCTACGACCCGGACGTCATCACCATCGCCCAGGTGGCGCCCGCGGTGCGCTCGTCCTGGGCGGAGCACCTCGACATGGACGGCAACGCGGCCACCACGGGCCGCATGGTGGCCGCCATCCGCCGCCTGGGCTTCGACTACGTCTTTGACACCGACTTCGCCGCCGACGTGACCATCATGGAGGAGGGCAGCGAGCTCCTCGAGCGCCTGACCGAGGGCGCCGAGGGCCCCCTGTTCACCTCCTGCTGCCCCGGCTGGGTGCGCTTTGTCAAGGACCGCCACCCGGGCCTGGCCTCCCACCTCTCCTCCACCAAGAGCCCGCAGCAAATCTTTGGCGCGCTGGCCAAGACCTACTATGCCCAGCTCCTCGGCGTGGACCCCGCCAAGATCTTCGTGGTGTCCTACATGCCCTGCGTGGCCAAGAAGATGGAGGCGGCCTACCCCGGCATGGACTCCACGGGCACGGGCCCGGACGTGGACGCCGTGCTCTCCGTGCGCGAGCTCACCCGCCAGCTGCGCCAGCGCTTCGTGGACGTGGACCTGCTCGAGGAGGAGGACTTTGACCAGCCGCTCGGCACGGCCACGGGCGCGGCCCACATCTTCGGCGTGACGGGCGGCGTCATGGAGGCGGCGCTGCGCTCGGCCTACGCCATCGTGACCGGCGAGAACCCCGACGCGGACGCGTTCCGCGAGGTGCGCTCCGAGGGGCCCGAGCGCGGCTGGCGCGAGAAGGAGTTCGAGCTTCCCGGGCGCACGCTCAGGGTGGCCGTGACGAGCGGCCTCGCAAACGCCGACGCGCTCTGCGAGGCCATCGAGCGCGGCCAGGCGAGCTACGACTTTGTCGAGGTCATGGCCTGCCCCGGCGGCTGCGTGGGCGGCGGCGGGCAGCCCATCTACGACGACCTCAACCTCTCCTCCGACCGCGGGCGCTCGCTGCGCGCCATCGACGAGCAGAGCGAGCTGCGCTTCAGCCACGAGAACCCGGCCGTGAAGGCCTGCTACGAGGAGTTCCTGGGCGAGCCGCTCTCCGAGAAGGCCGAGAGCCTGCTGCACTCCAACCACGCGGACTGGTCGATGCCCTTCCGCGTGACCGCCGAGGGCGTGGAGGCGTAACGAGAAGGAGCGTCCGGTAGCGCTGCTTTTTCGCGCGGTGCGCAACTGACGAGCGCCCCCGTGGGACTCCCCCGCGGGGGCGCTCGCGTACCCTCCCGGGCGGTACGTGCGCCCGCGAACGGTACGTACACTTCTGGGCGGTACGTACACTATTTCGAAATTGATATC
>CAZCTE010000033.1:2315-4911 GCA_964501395.1 uncultured Atopobium sp. | reverse complement strand
CGTAGGCCTCGAGCACGCGCGTGAGGTAGGTGCTCGTCTCCTCGTACGCGATGTCGTCGGGAATCGTGCCGCCGGAGGCGAGCCAGCTCTGCACGGCGCCGATGCCGGCGTTGTAGGCGGCAACGACCTCCTCGATCGAGGAGAGCCGCTCCTGGAGGTAGCCGAGGTAGGCGCAGCCGTACTCGATGTTCACCACCGGGTCCGCGAGGTTGGATGCGGGGTAGGCGTCCCCGTCCACGAGCCCCATGGAGGCGAGGTCGTCGGCCGTGTCCTGCATGACCTGCATGAGGCCTATCGCCCCGGCCGAGGAGACCGCGCTTGCATCCCAGCCGGACTCGCACCTGATCACGGCGCACACGAGGAGGGGGTCCACGTCGTGGCGCTCCGCGGAGTCCTCGATGGCCTCCGCGTAGGAGACCGGGTAGATGACCCGGTTGGCCGCAGACGCCGGGGTCGAGAGCTCCCACGCCACGATCCCCGCCACCAGGAGGAGCACCGCGGCGAGAAGGAGCCTGGGCCAGCGACGCCCGCCGCCCGCCCTCTTGGCCGCGCGCTTCTCGGCACGCCTCCCGGCCTTCCGGGCAGCGGTGTGACTGCGCCCGCCCCTGGCGGACTTACGCCTGCTTGCCACCACGCGCGGCCCTCTTGGAGACCGGCGCCCAGCCCGCGGCCTCGCGGCCCTGCCACCAGTCGCGGACCTCCTGCTCAAAGACGTCCATGGTGTGGATGTTCTTGAAGACGTAGCTGCTGTGGGCCTCTATGTAGGCGTCCGTGGGCTGCTGGTCGACCCGCCGGTCAAAGTCCCGGGGGTCCATGCCCCGCTGGATGGCGCGCGCCCTGCGGGCGGGCCGGGGGCAGAAGACGCCCACGATCTCGTCAGCCATGTCAAAGGACGTGCGCATGCGGTCGAGCAGCGGAATCTCAACCACCACGATCTTCTGCGGGGCGTCCGGGTCCTTCTCCTGCTCCGCGCGCTCCTCCTCGGCGAGCTCGGCCATGCGGGCGCGCAGCATCTCGTCGATGAGCGGGAGCTCAATCTCCTCCAGCGTGACGGCCCGCTCGGTGGTCGCAAAGGCGCGCTGGGCGAGAAGCTCGCGCTTAACGCCGCCCGCCGGGTTGATGATGTCGTCGCCGAACTCGGCCTTGATCTGGGGGAGGATCCTCGACCCGGGGCCGAGCGCCTGCCGCGAGAAGTCGTCGAGGTCAACGATCGTGGCCCCCAGCTCGCGCATGACCCTGCCCACGGTGGACTTGCCCGAGGCGATGCCCCCGGCGAGGTAGATAACGTGCATGAGACCTCCCTGACGGACGTGCATACGACCTCTTATCTTCGCACGCCGCGCCGGTGGCCGCATGCCGGCGGAAGAAAAACCCGCCCATCTCCAGAGAGACGGGCGGGCGAGAAAGACCGGCTTGTAGAAGATACCTTGGATGGGACTGAGCTCGCAGGCCAGCGCCACCGAACATCCGGCAGCCGCGAGCTCCTAAAACAAGCGGCTGCCCTCCTATCGCTTGCCGCGGGCACGGGCAACGAGTCTTCTCCTCGCAATCCAGAGAGCGGCGATGAGGGCAAGGGAGACGAGCAGCCTCACCAGGAAGCCGCCCAAGGAAAACGGCCAGCCCAGGGCGTCACGCACCACGTCGGAGACGCAGAACGCCGCAACGACGACCCAGCTGGCGCCCCAGAGAGCCCAAAACGTGCGCCTGCTCCTTTTGGGAAGGTCGGCATAGTCAGCCCTCATGCGTTTGACGGAGATGGCAAACCACACCACGAAAACGAAGACGTCGATTACTTTAAGCGTCGCATCCATGTGCTGATTGAAGAGATAGTCGACCATGGCGTCTCCCCTCCGAGCGCACTTCTAGGTTCGACGTCGACTATACCCTCTGATATTCAGAAGGTATTCAGTTATCTTACGTTCTGTGCGAGCGGTAGGGTGATGCCTGCCGAGCGGCTATGCCCGCGAGAGGCGCCCCTCCCCCACGCGCCAGGCCACGCAGTCGCTAAGAAGGCCGAGCTCGCGCTCGTCGTGCGTGACCCAGAGGACGGTGCGGCCGGCCATGAGGGGACGGGCGAAGGCCATCACGCGGCCCACCGTGGCGTCGTCCATGCCCTTGAGGGGCTCGTCGAAGACGAGCAGATCGGCGTCCGCCAGCAGCGTACGCAGGATGGCCACGCGTCGGCGCTGCCCGCCGGAGAGCTCGCGCACGGGGCGCGAGTCCACGGGTAGGCCCACGGCGGTCAGGGCCTCCCGCTCCCGCGCGAGAAAGGCCTCGAGCTCACGCCCACGGAGCCGCCCGTGCGGAAGGCGGATGTTGGCCGTTGCCGTGAGGTTGTCGAGCAGACGGTCCTCCTGGAAGGTCATGGCGAGCCGCGCGCCCGCGGGGCGCACGACCTCGCCCGCGTCCGGCCCCTCGAGCCCGGCGATGAGCCGCAGCACGGTGGTCTTGCCGGCGCCGGAGGGCCCCATGAGCACGTGGGTGCGCCCCGCCTCGAGGCGGGCGCTCGCCCCGGAGAGGACGGTGATGCCGTCGTAGGCCTTCGAGACGGCGCGGAGCTCTAAGCCGGGGTTCTCGGCGCTGCGTTGCTCGGCGC
>CAZCTE010000033.1:0-2215 GCA_964501395.1 uncultured Atopobium sp. | reverse complement strand
CCCCGCTCACGGCCGAGCCTCCCACCACGCGAGGGCGGCGTTGGTCGCGCGCGAGACCAGGGCCTCGAGCACCAGCGACACCACGACGATGGCCACGGTCCACGCAAAGAGGTCCGGGGTGTTGAGGTAGATCTTGGCGTCGTAGAGGTGCTCGCCGATGGTGTTGTCGGGCAGGCCTATGACCTCGGCGGCGATGCCGGACTTCCACGAGAGGCCCAGCGCCAGCGAGATCGCCGCCCTGAGGTAGGGCAGCACCTGGGAGAGGTAGACGAGCCGCACCCGCTCGAGGGCCCCCAGGCCAAAGACGTCCGCCATCTCCAGGAGCTGGGAATCCGTCTGGTCGATGCCCTCGAGCACGTTGGTGTAGACGATGGGCATGGCCATGATCCAGGAGATGACGATGGAGAGCCTGGTCGAGCCCACCCACAGCAGCGCCAGGATGACGAAGGAGGCCACGGGGACGGCCTTGAGGGCCCCCATGAGCGGGGCGAGAAGGACGCGCACGGCCCGAAGGCGCGCGGCGAGCGCGGCGAGCACGAGCCCGCCGACCACGCCGCCGAGAAAGCCCAGGCCAATGCGCCCGAGCGAGGTGGCCAGGGAGCGCCAGAACTCGCCCGTGCGGACGAGCTCCCCCAGGCGGGAGAGCACCTCGAGCGGCCCCACGAGGATGATGCGGGAGTCTATGGCGTCCGCGGCGAGCTGCCAGACCACGAGCCAGACGCCGACGGCGAGCAGACGCGTGCCCCACGTCCTCAGGGACCCGCGCCCGCTCGCCCCGCTGTCAGCCCGTGCGGCCAAAGTCGGCTCCTGCGCGTTCCGCGCGTCCTACGCGCCGTAGTAGAAGTCGTCGTCCGGCACGGTGCCTCCCACGGCCTCGGAGTTCTGGCCGGCAAGCACCTCGAGGTAGCCGGAGAGCTGCTCCTTCATGTCGTCGCCCGTGATGCAGACGATGTTGCACTCGGGGAGCGCGACCTCGGCGACCTCGGCCGTCACGATGTCGTAGCTGCCCACGAGCTCGGCGGCCTCCTCCACGTTGCCGTTCACGAACTCGACGGACTCGGCGTAGTGCTCGAGGAAGGTGTCCACGACCTCCGGGTGCTCCTCGGCAAAGGCGGTGCGCACGATGGCCACTCCCGTGATGAGCGAGCTCGTCTCGTCACCGGTCTGCAGGGCGTCCCACTCCTCGGTGAGGTCGAGCGCCACGCGGATGCTGTCGTTCTGCATCTGGGCCGTGGTCACAAAGGGCTGCGGCAGCATGGCCACGCCGTCGGGGTCGTTCAGGAGCTGCGCGAGCGCCTCGGAGTGCTCGCTCGCCCACTCCACCTGCACGTCCTCGCCCACGGTGAGGCCGTTGCCCCCCAGGACGTATTCCAGGGCGTACTCGGGCGTGGAGCCCTTGCCCGATGCGTAGATCGTCTTGCCGGCGAGGTCGGCCACGGTCTGCACGGTGTCGCCCTGCTCGCAGATGTAGAGCACGCCGAGGGTGTTGACCGCGATGGCCTGCACGCCGCCGTCGGTGTTGTTGTAGAGCACGCTCGCGAGGTTGGCCGGCAGGGCCGCGATGTCGACCTCGTCCTGGGAGATGAGGGGGGTCACCTCGTCGGAGGAGGCGTAGATGTCGAAGGCGTAGTCGTTGTCGTCGATGGTGCCGTCATCGACCTCGCTCATGAACTGCACGAGGCCCATGGCGGTGGGGCCCTTGAGGGCCGCTACGCGGACCTCGACGGGCTCAGAGGTTTCCTCGGACGCCTCTTCCTCGGCCTCCTCTGCTTCCTCGGCGTCGGCGTCGTTCGACGTGTCGTCGCTGCCGCACGCCGCCAGCGCGAACGTGGCCGCGCCGCCCCCCGCAATCTGAAGGAACTTTCTTCTGCTGAGCATGATGAATGACCTCCCGATACCTGTTAGCCAACAGTGCTAACGATAGCACGGGGAGGGGCTTGTATCTGAAAGTGCTCCGGGGCGTTTCGGGGGCGCAGGGGTACAGGGGCGGGCACAGGACCCCGGGGCGGGCGCAAGGGTCCAGGGCGGGCGCCCACCCAAACGCGTCGCAGCGAGGGTATGCGCTCTCCATGTGAGGGTATGCGCTCTCATCGACAGGGTATGCACACACTTTCAACCCTGATGCTCTTCTTACAAGCCCCTGACCTGCGGAGACGCAGCCCGATACGACAAATCAAAGTTGCAGCAGCGCGCATACCCTCAGCCGCAGAGCGCA
>CAZCTE010000032.1:0-10133 GCA_964501395.1 uncultured Atopobium sp. | reverse complement strand
AGAAGCGCGCCCCTCGGCTCCGGCATCCTGGGATTCGCCGGGCAGTTGGCCTGCGCAAACTCTCGATGCGACGTTTTGCGGTACCGTGGGGAGCAGCCTGAGCACGTGGCCTGAACATGTGGCCTGAACGCGCAGGCCGCAGACGAGCCGAGCAGATGACCGTAGGAGGTGCGCCATGAGGGTTTCAACGAGGCTCGACCTCGAGGGCTCGGAGCACGAGCGACTCTCTCCCGAGGCCACCTTCGCGGATCGCTCCCTTGGGCGTCTGCGCCCCGAGCCGCCGGACGAGCTCAGGACCTGCTTCCAGTGCGACCGGGACCGCATCCTCCACTCCAAGAGCTTCCGGCGGCTGGCCCACAAGACGCAGGTGTTTCTTGCCCCGGAGGGCGACCACTACCGGACCCGCCTCATCCATACCCTCGAGGTCGCCCAGGTGGCACGCTCCATCGCGCGGCCCCTCGGCCTCAACGAGGACCTCACCGAGGCGATCGCCCTCGGGCACGATCTCGGCCACACGCCCTTCGGGCACGTGGGGGAGCGCGCGCTCTGCTTCGCCCTGGCGCGCCACCGCGGCCTGTCGGCCGACGACCCCGCCGCAGGCCGGCTCTTCTCGCACAGCGAGCAGGGCGCCCGCATCGTGGAGCTCCTCGAGCGGGACGGCGCCGGGCTCAACCTCACCCGCGAGGTGGTCGACGGCATCAGGAGCCACACCGGCGACTCGCGCGCGCTCACGCCCGAGGGGCGGGTCGTCGCGCTCTCGGACCGCATCGCCTACGTCTGCCACGACATCGACGACGCCGAGCGTGCCGGCCTCCTGAGCGAGGGGGACCTGCCGCGCGGCCCGCGGGACCTTCTGGGCGGGAGCTCGTCGGAGCGCATCGAGACGATGGTGCGCGACGTGGTGGCCGTGAGCGCGGAGGCCGGCGACGTGCGGATGTCGCCGGCCGTGTGGAACGCGATGATGACGCTGCGCGGCTTCCTCTTTGACAACCTCTACTCCGTGGGCGACGCCAAGTGGGAGGAGCCCAAGGCCTACGAGATGCTCGTGGAGCTCTTCGACTACTTCGTGGAGCGCCCCGATAGGGTGCCGGCGGAGTACCGCCTGCACGACGACCCCGTGGACGTGCAGGTGGCCGACTTCGTCTCGGGGATGACGGACCGCTACGCGATCAGGGTCTACGAGGACCTCAAGATCCCGAAGTCCTGGCGGGGGCGGTAAGGTGACGGCCGGGCGGAGATGGAGTCGCGGCGGCCCGTGCGGGCGCTGCGGGCGCTCGCGCTAGAATGGTGCACCTGACGGCAAGGTGAGCGAGGAGGTCCTATGGGTCGACGCGGGCGCGGTGAGAAGGGCGGCGGCTGCCTCGTCTCCGTCGCGGTTGTGCTGAGCCTCGCGTTCGTGGCGCTCGCGGCGGGACTGCTCTGCCTCGTGATGAGCGATGATGCGGAGGAGACGGTCGTGGAGGACGTCGTGGGGTCGGGCGCCTCGGACGTCTCCGACGAGCGCTCCTTCGCCGACTACACCTGGGCGGAGCTCTCCGAGATCTCCGCGGTTATCGCCGCCGCAGGATCCGGCGAGGAGGCCGTCGAGGTGGCCGCGGCCTACGGGATAGCCGTGGGCGACACCCGCACCATCACGCTCGACGACGGCACGGCGGTGATCGTGCGCGTGGTGGGGCTCTGCCAGGACGAGCGCGCCGACGGCACGGGCGTGGCCGGCATCACGCTCATGACCACGCCGATCGCGCTGCGGGAGATGACCTCGGACACCGCCAACGAGGGCGGCTGGGAGGCCTCCGAGCTCAGGGCCTGGCTCGCCGCCGACGGCCTGGAGCTTCTTCCCGACGACCTCGCCGCCGTGGTGGTCCCCGTGCTCAAGGAGACCTCCAACCAGGCCGTGCGCTACGGCACGACGGACATCTCGGGCGCCGTCACGCAGACGGCCGACTCCCTCTGGGTCCCCTCGATGAGCGAGGTCTGCGGCTCGGTCACCCTCATGACGGACGAGTACGGGGAAACGCGGACCGCCAACACGGACTACGTCGCCTTCGCCCCGTACGACGAGCTCCTCTCCTCGGAGGGCGAGCAGTACGCGTACTTTGCGAGCCTGGGCGTCTCGGGGGCCTCGCAGGCCTGGTCGGCCCTGGAGATGAGCTACTCCGGCCAGAGCTGCGCCTGGTGGCTCAGGACGTCCTACCCCTTCACGTACACGGCCTCGACCGAGCGGCTCTGCTACCAGGTCATGACCTCGGGGCTTCCGTCGGGCCTCGTCGCGGCCAACGACGTGGCCGGCGTGGTGGTGGGCTTCTGCATCTGAGGGGCGCGAGGGCCGCGAGGCTGTAACGGCGGCAAAGCTGCGAGGTCAAAATAAGTTGTGTGGTTCTTGTCCGCGCGCGCGGGCTGCCCTATAATGACCGGCTGTGTGTGAAGCTATGTGTCGTTCGCAGGAGCGTCGGCACCTCTAGAGAAGATTGAGGTATGAGCATGGATTACATTCGCGCCATCGAGCGCCAGCAGATTCGCGAGGACATCCCCGCCGTCCGCATTGGCGACCACGTCAAGGTCCACTACCGCATCGTCGAGGGCGACCGCACCCGCGAGCAGGTCTTCGAGGGCGACGTCATCCGCATGAGCGGCGAGGGCTCCCGCGAGACCTTCACCGTCCGCAAGATCAGCTTCTCCGTGGGCGTCGAGCGCACCTTCCCGCTCCACAGCCCCAAGATCGCCAAGCTCGAGGTCGTGCGCCACGGCGACGTCCACCGCGCCAAGCTCTACTACCTCCGCGACCGCGTGGGCAAGGCCGCCCGCATTCGCGAGAAGCGCGACTAGCCGCAGCATTCGCGTCACTCGAGAGGCCGTCCTTCGGGGCGGCCTCTTTGCTATGGCTAGAGGCATCGTTCGATTCTTGCCATGAGCACCGGCTGCCATGAGCCGATGTTCCAGGATTTCCGGAGGCGCCATGCCCTCGTCCACGCCCAGGCCCGTCACCGCGCGCGAGATCGCCGCGGCCCTGTCCGACGCCCCCCTCGAGGAGGCCGCCGAGCTCGTGGAGCGCTACGCGGAGGACCCGCGCAAGCAGGTCATCCGCGCCGTCGAGGCGGCGCGCAGGAGGATCGGGCGCGAGCGGGCGGAGCGTGAGCGCGTCGAGGGCATGTACGCGCTCATGCGCGAGCTCGGGGGCGAGGGCGTGGTTCTCGGCGTGGACGAGGTGGGGCGCGGGGCGCTCGCGGGCCCGCTCACGGTGGCGGCCGTGGCGCTGCCGGCCGAGCCCGTGGTCTGGGGCCTCAACGACTCGAAGCGGCTCTCGCCCGACCGCAGGGAGGCGCTCGCCGCGACCATAGCCCAGGAGGCCGTTGCCGTGGGCATTGCGCACGTGGGGCCCGCCCGCATCGACAAGGTGGGCATGGCGCGGGCCCTGCGCGAGGCCATGGCCGGGGCCATAGAGGACTCGGGCGTGGAGCCGGACGCCGTCCTCATCGACGGCAACCCCGTCCACGTCCACCCAAGGGAGGCCTGCGTGGTCAAGGGGGACGCGCGGGTGGCCTGCATCGCCGCCGCCTCCATCGTGGCCAAGGTCACGCGAGACGCGATCATGGTCGAGCTCGACCAGGAGCACCCGGGCTACCACTTCGCCGAGTCCAAGGGCTACGGCTCGGCCGAGCACGTCGCCGCCATACGCGAGCGCGGCTGCTCGCCCGTGCACCGGGTCTCGTTCTGTGGCAACTTCCTGGAGACGCCCCGGCTCTTTTGATCGCGCCCTTTCCGCTGCGCGGTATTCCTCAATCCACTTGGGCCCCGCGAGCGGGAGACCCCTCTGACGGGCTGCCGCGCGTGACAGCCCCGCGTCCGCCTCGTGTGCGCGAGGGGGCGTCTTTGCGCATGCGCCCTCTGGCAGGCTAGTCCCACGTGGATGCGGGACGTCGAGCGCGAGGAGGTCGAGCCATGCTGGGGGATGCCGAGAGGGCGCAGGTGGTCGAGAAGGTCCGCCCGGAGGCGGGTGGCGCGGGGACGGGCGAGGGGCCGGGACGGGAGGGGGTCGAGAGCCGGGCTGCGGCTCCGGGCGTCGAGTGCGGGGCGGGGGAGCCGGGCGCCCCGGCGCCGGAGGGGGCCGGCGTCGGGGCGGTGCCCGGGACCGGAGGCGCGGCCGGGGCTTGGGGCTGCCCCGAGGCAGGGGGCGTGCCCGAGGCCCGGAGCAATCCCGAGCCCGCAGTCCCGGCGCCGAGGGCCCCGGAACCCCGGGCCCCGGAGCCGAGAAAGCCCGTCCGCGAGCTCACCCCGCGCGAGCTCGGCATGAAGGGCGAGGAGATGGCCGCGGGCTACCTCGAGCGCAAGGACTGGGAGATCCTGGCCCGCAACTGGAGGTGCCGCTTCGGCGAGGTGGACATCGTGGCCCGGGAGGCGGGCGACGACGAGACCGTGGTTCTCGTCGAGGTGAAGACGCGCCTCGCCCTGGGGGAGCGCGCATCCGAGATGCCCGAGCTCGCCGTGGACGCCAAGAAGCGGCGGCGCTACCGCAACCTGGCCCTGGCCTACGTGGTGGAGCACCCGGACGTGGACTCCATCCGCTTCGACGTCATCGCCCTCAACGTGGTGGGGGAGACCCAGGCGCGCCTCCGGCACCTGCGCGGCGCCTTTGGGTGGGACGACTGATGGGCGCGGGCTCCGCGGCCGTGCACGCCGCCAACCTGCGGGGGGCCGACGCGAGCCTCGTGACCGTCGAGGTGAGCACGTCGGGCGGCATCCCGGGCGTCGAGATCGTGGGGATGCCGGACTCCACGGTCCTCGAGTCGCGCTCGCGGGTGCGCTGCGCCCTCAGGAACTCCGGCTTCGAGCTGCCGCGCCAGCACGTGACCGTCAACCTCGCGCCGAGCGAGGCCAGGAAGACGGGGACGGGCTTCGACCTCCCCATAGCCGTGGCCATTCTCGTGGCCACCCACCAGCTGCCGCCGCGGGTGGCCGAGGGCTGCCTCTTCGTGGGGGAGCTCGGCCTCAACGGGGAGGTCTGCCCCGTGCGCGGCACCATGGCGCACGCGATGCTCGCCCGGCGCCACGGCCTCACGCTCGTCACCTCCGCGGAGAGCGAGCTCTCCGACGGCTGGGAGGAGGGCGCCCGCGCCCTCGCGGAGATCGACCGGCTGCGGGAGGGGACGGGCGCCCTGCCCCGGCTCCGCGCGCGGCGCAGCGGGAAGGAGGGCGACGGGGCCGGTCCCGACTTTGCCGACGTCATAGACCAGGACCTCGCCAAGCGGGCCATGACCATCGCCGCCGCGGGACGGCACGGGATGCTCATGGTTGGGCCTCCCGGCTCGGGCAAGACCATGCTCGCGCGGCGCCTCCCCACCATCCTTCCGCCGCTCGAGGGCGACGGGCGGGCGAGCGCGATGCTCCTGCACTCCGTGGCGGGCCAGCCCATAGACGCGATCGCGCGCGGGGAGCGGCCCTTCAGGGCGCCGCATCACAGCGTCTCGGTGGCCGGGCTCGTCGGGGGCGGGCGTCCGGTCCTGCCCGGGGAGATCTCCCTCGCCCACCAGGGCGTGCTCTTTCTCGACGAGCTCCCGGAGTTCTCTCGCTCGGCCCTCCAGGCCCTGCGCCAGCCCCTCGAGGACCACGTGGTGAGGATCGTGCGCGTGGACGGGACCTACGCCTTCCCCTGCGACTTCCAGCTCGTGGCGGCGGCCAACCCCTGCCCCTGCGGCTACCTGGGGGACCCGGCCCACGAGTGCACCTGCCCCGCGGCAAGGGTGGAGGCCTACCAGGCGAGGATGGGCGGGCCGCTCGTGGACCGCATAGACCTCGTGGTGAGCGTCTCCCGCCCGGCCTCCGCGCGGGTCATCCGCGGGCAGCGGGGCCGCGGCTCCTCGGAGATGGCCGAGGAGGTGGCCCGGGCGCGGGAGTTCAGGTCCTGGCGTACGTCCCGGCGGGAGGAGGAGCCCAAGGACCCCGTGGCCGCGGCGGACATGGACGGCGCGGCGAGACGTGCCTTCGAGTCCCTCGCGGAGGGACTCGCCCTCGGCGGCCGCGCCATCGCCCGCGTCGCGCGGGTGGCGCGCACGATAGCCGACATGGGGGAGCGGGAGCGCGTGGGCGAGGAGGACGTGGTGGAGGCGCTCGGCTTTAGGTCGAGGTCTCTTGGCTAGGCGTCGAGCGCCGGCGCCTTGCCCGCAAGGGGCGAACGGCAACAGGGGAGGGGCCATGGTGGAGGGCGGATGGGAGATCGCGCGAGGCGAGCGGGGGTGGCCGGAGATGCTGGAGGACCTGCAGAGCCCGCCCGAGCGCCTCTACGGGAGGGGGAGCGTCGAGGTGCTCTCCTCGCCCTGCATCTCGATCGTGGGGGCGAGAAGGGCATCGCCGTACGGGCTCGCCATCGCCGAGATGGCGGCCCGCGTGGCCGTGGGCTGCGACGTCACCGTCGTGTCCGGCGGGGCCATGGGGTGCGACCATGCGGCCGGGGCCGCCGCGCTCGCGGCCGGCGGTCGCACCGTGGTGGTCTCCGGCTGCGGGGCGGACGTGGTCTACCCGCCCTCCTCGCTCGACGTCTTCCGAGGCGCCGTGGAGGGCGGAGGGGCCGTGGTGTCCATGGAGCGCTGGGGCGCCACGCCCAGGAGGTGGGCCTTCCCCAAGCGCAACGCCCTCATCGCCGCCCTGTCGAGCGTGCTCGTGGTGACGGAGGCGGGCGCCAGCTCGGGCACCATGTCCACCGCGGAGACCGCGGCCGAGCTGGGCCGCACGGTCTACGCCATCCCGGGCTCGATCTTCTCGCCCCTCTCGGCGGGGACCAACCGGCTCATCTCCGAGGGCGCGCTCGTGATTCCCGACGAGCAGTCCCTCGCGGTTGCCCTCTCGCTGGACTACGGGCAGGCGGCGCTCTCGCCGGGCGCGCCCGCGCGGGGCTCGGGCCCCGTGGTGTCGGCGCTGCTCGCCTCGCCGTCGCGGCCCGAGGAGCTCGCGCTCAGGCTGGGGGAGGACGTGCTCACGATCCTGCGCACGCTCACGGACTACGAGGCCAGGGGGATTGTGGAGCGCCTGCCGGACGGGAGATACGCGCCCTCGCGCGCCCTGCTCCTGGGGCAGGAGAGGGGGCCTTCGTGAGCTCTGCTTCGGGTGCGCTCGACCGCGATGCGCTCGCGGAGTGCGTACACTTGGGAGGTGTTGGGAGGTGCGCCATTTGAGTGTACGCACCACCGGGTACACTCGACGGGAATCGGGCGTCAACGCGTACACCTGACGTACTTTTCGGTCGGAGCTGCGTGCACCTGATTCCGGGAATCGTACACTGGACGGGAAGCCGCGCCGGGTGTACGCAGGTCGGGTACACCGGATCGCGGTTTGCGTACACTCAATTTCGAGATTCGTACACTGGACGGGGAGACGCGTCGAGCGTGGCCGTGCGGCCCGGAGCAGGGCCCTAAATGAAACACGTCCGCCGTCGGCGGCGAGAGGAGCGAAAGCCATGGAGCAGACGGTCACGGTGGTGGGCGCCGGCCTCGCGGGGAGCGAGTGCGCGCTCCAGCTCGCGAGAAGGGGCGTGGCGGTGCGGCTCTTCGAGCAGCGGCCCTGCCGCCCCTCGCCGGCGCACCACACGGACCGCTTCGCCGAGCTCGTGTGCTCCAACTCCCTGAAGTCGACCAAGGAGGACAGCGCGGCGGGGCTGCTCAAGCACGAGCTCGACCGGCTGGGCTCCGAGCTTCTGCCCGTCGCGCGGGCCTGCGCCGTGCCCGCGGGCGGGGCGCTCGCCGTGGACCGCGCGGCCTTCTCCGGCGCGGTGACCGAGCGCGTGGAGGCACACCCCCTCATAGAGGTCGTGCGCGAGGAGGTGACGGAGATCCCCGAGGGGCCCTGCGTCATCGCGGCGGGGCCGCTCTGCTCGGACGCCCTCTTCGAGGCGCTCTGCGCCGTCGTGGGCGGGGAGCGCATGAGCTTCTTCGACGCGGCGGCGCCCATCGTCTCGGCCGAGAGCATAGACCGCTCGGTGGTATTCGAGCAGTCCCGCTACGGCGGCGAGGGCGCGGGGGACTACCTCAACTGCCCCATGGACAAGGACGAGTACGAGGCCTTCCTCGACGCGCTGCTCTCCGCCGAGCGGGTGATCGCGCGCGACTTCGAGCAGGCCGACCTCTTCTGCGCCTGCCAGCCGGTGGAGGAGGTGGCGCGCACGGGGCGCGACTCGCTGCGCTTTGGCGCCCTCAAGCCCGTGGGCCTCACCGACCCCAGGACCGGGAGGCGCCCCTGGGCGGCCGTGCAGCTCAGGGCCGAGACCGCCGAGCGCACGGCCTACAACCTCGTGGGCTTCCAGACCAACCTCACCTGGCCCGAGCAGCGCCGCGTCTTCCGCATGATCCCCGGGCTCGAGGGGGCCGAGTTCCTCCGCTACGGCGTCATGCACCGGAACTCCTTCGTGGACGCGCCGCACGCCCTGGACCCCACCTTCGCCGTGCCGGGGACGCAGGCGCGGCTCGCCGGGCAGATAACGGGGACGGAGGGCTACGTCGAGGCCATCGCCTCGGGGCTCCTCGCCGCCCTCAACACCTACGCGGAGCTCACGGGCGCGCCGCCGGTGAGCCTGCCCCGGACGGGCGCCCTCGGGGCGCTCGTGGCCTACGCGACGGACCCCGAGACCAAGGACTACCAGCCCATGCACGTCAACTACGGGCTCGTGCCGCCGCTCGACGACCCGCCGAGGAACAAGGAGAGGCGCCGGGCGGCCCTCGCGGAGCGGGCGCGCGCGGACCTCGACGCGTACCTGGCCACGCGCCCGGACCTCGGCATAGGGGGCGCTCGATGAGCGAGCCGGAGGCCGTGGAGGGGGGCTGCGACATTGCGGCCGGGGAGAGGCGCCGTGACGCGGAGGCCGGGGGCGAGAACCGCGATCAGGCGGCGGCCGAGGCCGGCGATGGGCGCGACAACGACCTCGCCGCCCTCGTCGAGCGCTACTGCGACTTCCTCTCCCGGGTGCGCGGGCTCTCCGAGAACACCGTCCGCGGCTACCGGACGGACCTCTCCGAGTACGCGGCGTGGTGCGAGCGGGGTGGCGTGGACCCCCTCGCCGTGACCCGCCGCGAGCTCAGGTCCTACCTCGCGGAGCTCTCGCGGGCCGGCTGCTCGCCGCGCACGGTCAACCGCCGTCTCTCGGCCCTGCGCGGCCTCTACCGCTGGCTCGACCGCGAGGGCGTCTGCGGCTGCGAGGCGGTCTTGGCGCTCGCGAGCCCCAAGACGCCGCGGGGCCTCCCCAGGACCATGTCGGACGCGGACGTGCGCGCGCTTCTCGCCACCTGCGACGAGACGACGTCGGCAGGGCTCAGGGACCGCGCGGCGCTCGAGCTCCTCTACGCCACGGGCGGGCGCGTCTCGGAGGTCGCGGGCCTGCGCGTGCGCGACGTGGACGCGCGCTCGCGGCAGGTGAGGCTCTTCGGCAAGGGGTCAAAGGAGCGCATCGTGCCCGTCTACGAGGTGGCGCTCGACTGGGTGCTGCGCTACCTCGACGAGGGGCGCCCGGAGCTCGTCGCGCGCTCCGGGTCGGCTACCGACGCGCTCCTTCTCTCCACGCGGGGCAACCCCATGAGCGCCGACGCGCTGCGCACGGTCTTCGAGCGGCACGTGGGCCTCGCCGGCCTGGACCCGGGGCTCACCCCGCACGCGATGCGGCACACCTTTGCCACGGAGCTCCTCACGGGCGGCGCGGACCTGAGGAGCGTCCAGGAGCTCCTGGGCCACGAGAGCCTCTCCACCACGCAGGTCTACACGCACCTCTCGGTGGAGCGCCTGCGCGACGCGGAGAGAAGGTCGCACCCCCGCGCGTAGCGGCTGTGAAGACCTGCTCGCCCCTCGACAAGGCCCGGCGGAGGGGCTATACTTTTTAACTGCTGTGCACGGGCACGGCATGTCGCGCACCCGCGCGGCACCACAACGCACGCGTGACGACCCGCCCGCCGTGGTGCTCGGGGCTCAAGCCAGGCCCCGGGTGGCGAAGCGGGGATGACCTCACGCGGAGGACCAACCACAGGAGGTTACCCATGGCTAAGATCACCGTCCAGACCCTGCTCGACGCCGGCTGCCACTACGGCCACCAGACCCGCCGCTGGAACCCCAAGATGAAGCCCTACATCTTCGGCGAGCGCAACGGCATCTACATCCTCGAC
>CAZCTE010000031.1:0-10266 GCA_964501395.1 uncultured Atopobium sp. | reverse complement strand
TGCGTACACTCAACGCGGCTTCTTGTCGAATGTACGATTTCCGGAATTGAGTGTACGCAGCTCGGACCGAGAAGGTCGTTGAGTGTACTCATATGCGCCCAAATGCCATCGGGTGTACGCAGTGGTGAGTACACTCGATTGCGCCTTCATCGAGTGTACGATTTTCGAAACTGAGTGTACGCGCTCTGGCGTCAGGAGTCTGGCGCCAGGGATGGCGAGAAGCACGCCCGAGAAGCGCATCTGAGTCATACGGCCCTGAGACGTACGGCCGCCGGGCCTCGGGGCGCCTGCGTGAGGTTGTTTTTATGTGGCGTGCGCAATCGGCGCGAACTCCTCTACACCTGCCGATAAACTATCTCGGTTGCATCAAGTTCGGATTCGGAGTCTTCTGGAGTTATTTGGAGTCGTGATGTCCGCACCGTCCGCACCAAGACCGTTGACGCGCCCCGCGCGGGCTGGGGTCGCCGCGAAGGCCACCTCGCAGGTCGCCGCGAAAACCGCCGCGCAATCCCGCCCGCAGCCCCGCGCAAGGGTCGCCCCGCAGGCCGACGTCCGCACCATAGGCCTGCCGCGCGCCCTCATGTACCACCGCCTCGGGACCAAGTGGCGCGCCTTCTTCGAGGCGCTCGGCCGCGAGGTGGTCCTGAGCGCCCCCTCGGACCGCGGGATCTTCGAGCGCGGCCAGCAGCTCTCGGTGGACGAGTGCTGCCTCGCCTCCAAGCTCTACCTCGGCCACGTGGACGCCCTCGCGGACGCCGTCGACGCCGTCTTTGTCCCCAGCTTCGACCAGCCGGACACCTTCCGCTCCTACTGCACCAAGTTCCAGGGCCTCTCGGACCTCGTGGTCAACGCCTTCGCCGTGGCGGACCGGCCCGTCCGCGTGCTCACGGAGCTCCTCAAAGAGGGCGGCTCCGACAAGGACGAGCGCGAGTCCTACGTCCGTCTCGCCGAGCAGCTCGGCGCCTCCCGCAAGGAGGCCGTGGCCGCCTGGAAGCAGGCCCGCCGCGCCCAGGAGCGCCGCGACGCCCAGCTCGCGCAGGCGCAGGCCAAGCTCGTCTCGGCCCTCTCCAGGCTCCCCGAGAGGGAGCGCCCGCTCACGATCCTCGTGGCGGCCCACCCCTACGTGGCGCACGACCCCTACGTGGGCGGCGTCGTCACGGACGCCCTCAAGGCCAACGGCGTCACCGTCCTCTACGCCGACGAGTACGACCACGCGCGCGGCCTCAGGCGCTCGCAGGACTTCTCGCAGAGCCTGCCCTGGATCGTCAACCGCGAGCTCATCGGCGCCGTTCTCGCCCTGCACGAGCAGGTGGACGGCATCGTGCTCATAAGCGCCTTCCCCTGCGGGCCCGACTCCATGACCAACGACGCCGTCTCGCGCTGCATCAAGGGAAAGCCCGTCCTCTCGCTCACCGTGGACGCGCAGAGCGGCACGGCCGGCGTGGAGACGCGCGTTGAGAGCTTCGTCGACATCCTGTCCTACCAGCGCAAGGGAGGCTACCTCAATGCTTGACACCCGCCGTCGCGAGAGCGGGGAGGCCCGCGTCACCGTGAGCGAGGGCCCCTCGCGCCCCACGCTGCTGCCCCGGCGCCGCAGGAGGGCGGACCACCACTCCCGCAAGCGCGTGGCCTTCATGCACTACGCCTACTACGACGTGGCGTTCCAGTTCTTCGTGGAGCACGTGCTCGACGCCGAGTACGTGCGGCTCCCCAAGCCCACGCGGCGCACGCTCGAGGTGGGCACCGAGAACAGCAACGACTACGTCTGCGCCCCCTTCAAGCACATCCTCGGCGACTACGTGGAGGCCCTCGAGGCGGGCGCCAACGTGCTCGTGCAGCTCACGGGCGTCTGCCGGCTCACCTACTACGGCGAGCTCCAGGAGATGATCCTGCGCGACATGGGCTACGAGGACTTCGAGTTCCTCAACTTCTCGGCGGTCTACGGCAAGCCCTTCAAGGACTACGTGGCCTACTGCAAGAAGGTCGTGAACCCCAACCTGTCCGTCCCCGCGGGGGTCGCCAACATGATGGCGCTCATGCGCATGATCGTGCTGCTCGACCAGTACAACGACTACTACCTGGCCAACGCCGGCTTCGAGGTGGAGCCCGGCTCCTTCGAGCGCGCCCGCGAGGCCTTCTTCGACGACATGCGCTGCTCGGCCAGCCTCGCGGACATCAACCAGGCCTATCGCCGCGGCATGGAGGCCGTCCGCGCCCTCCCCACGGACAAGCCCGCGCATCCCCTGCGCGTGGGCCTCACCGGCGAGTTCTACACCGCCGTGGACCCCGCGAGCAACCTCGAGCTGGAGAGGAAGCTCCTCTCCATGCACGTGGAGCTGGCGCGCGACATCAACCTCACCAACCGCGTGGTCCAGTACAACGAGCCCAACCTGAGAAAGTCCATCTCGGAGTACGTGAGCTGCGACATGGGGCCCACCTCGAGCCTCACCATTGCCTCGGCCAAGCGCTACATGGAGCAGGGCTTCGACGGCGTGGTGCACTCCAAGTCCTCGGGCTGCACGCCCGAGATCGACTGCATGCCCGTGCTGCAGCGGCTCTCGCGCGACTTCCACACCCCGGTGCTCTTCCTGAGCTTTGACTCCCAGACGAGCGACACCGGCCTCGACACCCGGCTCGAGGCGTTCTACGACATGCTTGCGATGAGGAAGGCGAAGACGATATGACAAAGGCCAAGGCGTTTCTGGGCGTGGACACCGGCTCCATCTCCACCAAGGGCGTGGTGGTGGACGAGAAGGGCGCCATCCTCGCCCGCTCCTACCTCTGGACGGAGGGCGCGCCCTCCGAGGCCGCGCGGCGCGTGGTGGACGAGCTCGCCTCCCAGGTTGACCGCGAGCGCTACGAGGTGCTCGCCGTGGGCACCACGGGGTCTGCGCGCCGGCTCGTGGGCGCCATGCTCGGCGCGCAGGTGGTCAAGAACGAGATCACGGCCCACGCGGTGGGCACCACCTTCCTGCACCCGGACGTGCGCACCATCCTGGAGATCGGCGGGCAGGACTCCAAGATCATCTGCCTGGAGAACGGCGTGGCCGTGGACTACGCCATGAACACCCTCTGCGCCGCGGGCACGGGCTCGTTCCTCTCGAGCCAGGCGCATCGCCTGGGCGTGGAGGTCGAGGAGTTCGGCGAGATAGCCGCCACCTCGGAGCACCCGGCCAACATCGCCGCGCGCTGCACCGTCTTCGCGGAGAGCGACCTCGTGCACAAGCTCCAGGTGGGCTACGAGAAGCGCGACGTCATCGCCGGCCTCTGCCGCGCCGTGGCCACCAACTACCTCAACAACGTTGCCAAGGGCAAGAAGGTCGAGAGCCCCGTGGTCTTCCAGGGCGGGGTCTCCAAGAACTCCGGCGTGGTGCGGGCCTTTGAGGAGGAGCTCGGCATGCCCGTCTACGTGGACCCGGACGGCCACCTCATGGGCGCCTTTGGCGCGGCGCTTCTTGCCATGGACGCGCCCGAGCGCGACCGCAGGCCCTTTGCCTGGAACGTGGACGACTTCGAGTTCCGCACCCGCGAGGTGGTGTGCGGCCGCTGCGCCAACCACTGCGAGATCGTCTGCGTCTACCGCGACGACGAGCTCATCGACTCCTGGGGCAACCGCTGCGAGCGCGGCGCCATCAGGCCGGGGAGGACGAGGCGACGCGCCGCGGTGCACGAAAGCGAAACGAGCCCGACACGCTAGGGACACACTCGGGCGCGCTCGCGCGTCTATGATGCTGAGCACATGTAAGCGCGCCCGCCCCACAGGCGGGCGCACGTGCAAGGAGGACGACATGGCACGCGCGTACAACTTCTCCGCCGGTCCCGCCGTGCTCCCCGAGGAGGTCCTCGGGGCGTGCGCGGACGAGATGCTCGACTATGCCGGCTGCGGCATGAGCGTCATGGAGATGAGCCACCGATCTTCCGCCTTCAAGGGGATCATCGAGGACGCCGAGGCCACGCTTCGCCGCCTCATGGGCATCCCGGAGACCTACAAGGTGATCTTCACCCAGGGCGGCGACTCGCTGCTCTTCTCCACCGTCTTCATGAACCTCGCCCGCAACGGCAGGGCCGACTACGTGATCACGGGCAGCTGGGCCAAGAAGGCCTTCAAGGAGGCGCAGATCCTGGGTGACGCCGTGGCCGTGGCCAGCTCCGAGGACAGGAACTTCTCCTACATCCCCGACTGCTCCGACCTGCCCATCCGCGAGGACGCGAGCTACCTCTACATCTGCGAGAACAACACCATCTACGGCACGCGCTTTGCCGAGCTGCCCAACACCAAGGGCCACGTCCTGGTGGCCGACCAGAGCTCGATGTTCCTCTCCGGCCCCGTGGACGTGAGCCGCTACGGCCTCATCCACGCCGGCGCCCAGAAGAACGTGGGGCCGGCCGGCGTGCAGATCGTGATCGTGCGCGAGGACCTCATCCCCGAGGACCTGCCCGGCGTCCCCACGATGCTGCGCCTCAGGACCCAGGCCGACGCCGGCTCGCTCTACAACACGCCCAACTGCTGGGGCATCTACGTCTGCGGCAAGGTCTTCCGCTGGATCGAGGAGAGCGGCGGCCTCGAGGCGATGGGGGAGCGCAACGCCGAGAAGGCGGCCCTGCTCTACGACTACCTCGACGAGTCCGGGCTCTTCTCGTCCACCGTGGAGCCCAGGGACCGCTCGCTCATGAACGTGCCCTTTGTCACGGGCGACAAGGACCTCGACGCCGCCTTCGTGGCCGAGGCGGCGAAGGCCGGCCTGGTGAACCTCAAGGGCCACCGCTCCGTGGGCGGCATGCGCGCCTCGATCTACAACGCCATGCCGCGCGAGGGCGTGGAGCGGCTCGTGGAGTTCATGAAGGAGTTCGAGGTCGCGCACCGGTAGGAGGCGCGGGACGGGGCCGGGCCACACGCCGGCGTGGGGCATCGAGCCACGCCGGGCCGCGCTGCGCGCCCGCTCCGTATCGTAAACGCTTCCCACAGCAAGCACACGCCCGCGGCGGCCGCGCCGCCGCGAGAACAGGAGATTCGCCATGTACAAGATCTGCTGCCTCAACAACATCGCCAAGGTGGGGACCGACCACCTCGGCGCGGGATACGAGTTCGTCGCCGAGCCCGAGGGCGCCGACGCCCTGCTCGTCCGCAGCGCCAACCTGCACGAGCTTGAGCTCGGCCCCGGGCTTCTCGCCATCGCGCGCGCCGGCGCCGGCGTCAACAACATCCCCGTGGAGCGCTGCGCCGAGCAGGGCGTGGTCGTGTTCAACACGCCGGGCGCCAACGCCAACGCGGTGAAGGAGCTCGTGGTCTGCGGCATGCTGCTGGCCTGCCGCGACGTCATCGGCGGCGCGCAGTGGGTGGCCCAGAACGCCGACGACCCCGACATAGCCAAGAAGGCCGAGAAGGCAAAGAAGCAGTTCGGCGGCCGCGAGCTCGCGGGCCGGCGCGTGGGCGTGGTGGGTCTCGGCGCCATCGGCTCCGCGGTGGCCAACGCCCTCATCGACCTCGGCTGCGAGGTCATGGGCTACGACCCCTTCCTCTCCATCAACGCGGCCTGGAGCCTGGACCGCAGGATCGAGCACGTGACCGACCTCGGCGCGCTCCTCTCCCGGTGCGACTTCGTGACGCTCCACGTGCCCGCGACCAAGGACACGCGGGGCATGATCTCGGCCGAGGCCATCGCCCGCATGCCGCGGGGCGCGGTGCTCGTGAACTTTGCCCGCGACGCCCTCGTGGACGAGCAGGCCCTGGCCGAGGCCCTCGACGACGGAAAGCTGGGCCGCTACGTCACCGACTTCGCCAACCCCGCGAGCGCCAACATGAGAAACGCCATCGTCCTGCCGCACCTGGGCGCCTCCACCGGCGAGGCGGAGGACAACTGTGCCGTCATGGCGGCCAACGAGCTCAGGGACTACCTCGAGAACGGCAACATCAAGAACTCCGTCAACTACGGCAAGGTGGACCTCGGCGAGCTCGCCGCCGGCAACGAGCGCATCGCGATCTTCCACGAGAACGTGCAGGGCATGATCGGGCGGTTCTCCTCCGCGCTGGCCGAGTGCGGCCTCAACATCGAGAACATGACCAACAAGAGCAGCGGCGGCAACGCCTACACCCTGATCGAGGTCTCCGGGGACGTGACGGGCGAGATGCGCGCGCAGGTTGAGGCCATGCCCGGCGTGCGCCGCGTGCGCGTCATCGAGCACGCGTAGGGGGCCGTGGCGCCCGCGGGGCCCGGCCGTCACGGCCCCGGCACCACGGGCGTCTTCGCGGCCGGCGGCGTGCCGCGCCCGCGCTGCCGGCCCGCGCCCCTTACATGATGCGTACCGGGCGGGTTTTGATTTCAGCTAAGATGGGTACCCTGTGGAAGTAACTTCTACGGACGCTCAGGGAGACGTCACAGTGCCAGAGAGATACGATCGCCTCAAGTCAGAGATCAAGAGCATCGCGGATGCGGATGCGGCCGAGCGCCAGCGCGCCGGCCGCACCGATGTTCCGGTGGGCACCTCGGGCAACCCCTCCACGCAGATCCTCACGGTGGCCAACGTCATCACGTTCTGCCGCCTGGGGCTCACCATCGCCTTCCTCGTCCTCTTCTCAGGCGGGACCTACCGCACGCTCGCCCTCGCGTTCTACGTCATAGCCGCCGCCACGGACTTTCTCGACGGCCAGATCGCGCGCAGGACGCAGACGGTGAGCTGGCTCGGCAAGATCATGGACCCCATCATGGACCGCGTCCTGCTCTTCTCGGGCGTGATCGGCCTGCTCGTGGTGGGCGAGCTGCCCATCTGGGTGCCCACCTTCGTCATTGGGCGCGACGTCTACCTCGCCCTGGGCGGCGCCATCATCCAGCGCTTCCGGAGGCGCCCGCTCGACGTCTCCTACGTGGGCAAGACGGCCACGGCCTCCCTCATGATCGGCTTCTGCGACCTGCTGCTCGGCCTGCCGCGGGTGCGCGGGCTCGGCCTCGTGGAGGCGGCGTGGCTGCCCGGCCTCAACGCGCAGCCGGTGGCCCTGGGGATGTTCTTCGTCTACGCCGGCGTGATCTTCTCGGCCAGCGCGGCCGTCATCTACACCGTCGAGGGCGTGCGGCAGCTCAGGAAGGCCCTGGCGGAGCGGTCGGACGCATGAGCGCCGTCGAGGGTGCCGTAAGGGGCGCCGAGAGGGGCCCCCAGAAGGCCGCGGGCGTCCTGTACCAGGAGCACGTCCTTCTGGGGGCCGCCTTCGGGGAGCCCGCGGCGGCTCCCGCCGCCCCGGTTGACTCGTATCCCATCGAGGGCGACCTCCCTGAGTTTCTTTCCGGCGCCGTGCTCGCGGACCTCACGGGAACGGCCTACGTGCTCGTCTCCGGCGAGAGCGCGCCGGAGCTCTTTTGTGCCGCCTCCGCGGGGCGTGGCCTCGCGGTGGGGGAGGCCGCCTTCGGGGCCGTGCTCACGGGGGAGGGGAGGCTCCTCTCCGCTCCCCTGGCGCTGCGCTCGGGCGACCACGAGCTCGTCTTCGTCGACCCCACGCCGCGGGGCGCCGCGCTGGCCGCGTGGCTTGCCTTTCTCGCAGGGACCGAGCGGGACGGCGTCGCGCCCTTTGCAAACGCCACGGTGGAGGACGCGAGCGGCATGCTCGTGCCGCTGCTGCTCGCCGGCGAGCGCTCCGAGGCGGTGCTCTCGGACTACGTCCGCACGGAGGGGGAGCGGCTCCCGTCTGAGGGGGAGGTCGCGGCGCTGCATCTCGACGCCATACCGGCCCTCGTGACGCGCGTCCCCGGCGCGAGCGTCCCTATGTGGCTCGCTCTGGTTCCCGCGGCGCGGGCGCGCGCCGTCTGGAGAAGCCTCCTCTCGTTCACCGAGGTGACCCCCGTCGGCACCCGCGCGGCGGCTACGCTCTTCTCTGACGGGAGGCCCTGGTCCGACGCGCTCGCCTCTGACGAGGGGCCGGCCGACGTCTCGAGATCCGATCTTGCGGCCTGGGGCCTCGTGCGCGACGCGGACGACTTCGTGGGCGCCCGGAGCCTGAGGCCGTGAGGAGGGAGCAGGATGAAGTACTCCATCAACGCCCAGGGCGCCCCGGACGCCATCGGCCCGTACTCCCAGGGAACCACGGCGGGCAGGCTCGTGTTCGCCTCCGGTCAGCTGCCCGTCTCGGAGGACGACAACCGACGCCTCGTGGAGGGCGGCATCCGCGAGCAGACCGACCGCGTGATCGACATCATCGAGGCGATTCTCGACGAGGTGGGCTGCACCCTCTCGGACGTGGCCCAGACCACCGTCTACCTTGCCAGCCTCTCGGACATGGAGGCCATGAACGAGGTCTACGCGCGGCGCTTCCCGTCGCCCGCGCCCGCCCGCGCCGTGGTGGGCGTCACCGAGCTCCCCATGGGCTCGCTCATTGAGATGGACTGCGTTGCCTGCCGGTGAGCCCATGCGGTGAAGCCTGCCGGTGAGCCCATCCGATGAATCGGTCATGTAAGCGTTAGAATGGTGCACGTGAGACAGCGACGAGGGGAGAGACATGCCCGACATCACCAGCAGCGGCGCGACCGAGATCTTTCGCATGCCCGCCGCGGACTCCACCGTCCCCGACCTCATGGGGGCCTCCAAGCCCGCCCATCCCACGCTCACCATCGTCAAGGGCCCGCAGATAGGGCAGACCTTCGAGCTTGACACGCCGGAGATCACGCTGGGGCGCGACCCCAAGAACAGCGTCTTCCTCAACGACATGACCGTCTCGCGCCACCACGCGCGCATGGACCTCTCCAACGTGGGGGTCGGCCTCGCCTCGATCGAGGACCTGGGCTCGCTCAACGGCACCTGGGTGGACGGCGCCATCGTGAGCAGGGCGAGCCTCAGGGACGGCTCCACCGTGCAGATAGGCACCTTCCGCATGGTCTTTCACGACAACATCTCGCGGCCGCGCAGGATAGACACGGAGGCGTAGTCCCCATGGCGGACGCTGGCTACCTCACCATCGGCAAGGTCGTGAAGAAGCTTCAGCAGACCTACCCGGACCTCACCGTCTCCAAGGTTCGCTACCTCCAGGACGAGGGCCTGCTCAACCCGTCGCGCACCCCGAGCGGCTACCGCCTCTACTCGCAGAAGGACGTGCGGCGCCTGGAGACCATCCTGTACCTCCAGAAGAACCGCTTCCTGCCGCTCTCCGTCATCAAGGAGGAGCTCGAGCGCGCCGACGCCGGCCAAGTCTCTGACGAGGAGCTTGCGCTCGGGCACACCGAGGTCGTGACGCTGCCCGTGGACGACGAGGAGACGGCCAACAAGCTGCACCCCATAGACCGCATGCCCGAGCTCGTGGGCGCCTCCGTGAGCTTTGTGCGACAGCTCTCCGAGGCGGGCGTCATCTCGCTCACGCGGTCCCCGCACGGGCGCGACCTCGTGGACGGGCGCGACTTCCCGCTCATTCGCGTGTGCAACGAGCTGCGGCACTTTGGCATTGGCCCCAAGAACCTGCGACAGTACGTCATTGCCGCCAACAGGGAGTCCGCGATGTTCGAGCAGGCGCTCGTGGGCTACGCCCGCAAGGGCGGCGGGGTGGAGATGGAACCCACCGAGGAGACGCGCCAGCGGTTCAACCGGGCGTTCTCGCGCATGCTGGGGCTCACCAACGCCGTGCGGGACGAGCTCATATCCCGCAGGGTGAAGGAGCCGTTTTCCGAGAAGGACGACGAGCGCCGCAGAGGCGGTCGCTGAGAGGGGCGCGCTGCGGGCGCCCACGCATTGAGGGGAGAGGGTCAACCGTGCCTAACTTTGACTTTGAGAGCCGCATCGTGGACATTCCCGACTTCCCGGAGCCGGGCGTCATCTTCAAGGACATCACGCCGCTCTTCGGCGACGCCGAGGCGCTCGCCGCGGTCGTGGACGAGATCGCGGACCACTTTGCCGGCCGCGGGGTCACCAAGGTCATGGGCGCCGAGGCCCGCGGATTTCTCGTGGGCGTTCCCGTTGCCTACCGGCTGGGCTGCGGCTTCGTGCCCGCGCGCAAGCCGGGCAAGCTCCCGCGCGCGGTGTACTCGCAGAGCTACGAGCTCGAGTACGGCACGGACGAGCTCCAGATCCACCAGGACGCGCTCACGGGGGACGACCGCGTGCTCATCGTCGACGACCTCGTGGCCACGGGCGGCACCGCGGTTGCCACGGCGCACCTCGCAGAGAAGGCCGGGGCGTCGGTCGCGGGCTTCTCGTTCATCCTGGAGCTTGCCGGGCTCAAGCCCCGCGAGGCCCTGGGCAAGGAGTTTCCCGGCACCGAGGTCCACACGCTCGTGAGGGTCGACGGGAAGTAGA
>CAZCTE010000030.1:0-10312 GCA_964501395.1 uncultured Atopobium sp. | reverse complement strand
AGAAGCGCCACCGCCCAGGCGGCGATGCCCTCCTCGCGACCCACGAAGCCGAGGCGCTCCGTCGTGGTGGCCTTCACGCCCACCGAGTCCACGGGCACCCCCAGCGCGGTGGCCATCCGGACGCGCATCTCCTCGCGATAGGGGGCGAGCTTGGGCGCCTGGGCCGCGATCGTGCAGTCCACGTCCGCCACGCGCCAGCCGCGCTCGCGGGCGAGCTCGGCCACGCGGGCCATGAGCACGAGGGAGTCCGCCCCCTCGTAAGCCGGGTCGTCATCCGGGAAGAGCTTGCCGATGTCACCCTCGCGCAGGGCGCCGAGAACCGCGTCCATGAGGGCGTGGGCCACCACGTCGGCGTCCGAGTGGCCTGCGAGACCGCGGTCGCTGGGTATGCGCACGCCGCCCAGCACGAGCGGCCTTCCCTCGGCGAAGGCGTGAACGTCGAACCCGTGTCCTATGCGCAGCATGGGGCGACCTTTCTCTTGGTGGGGGATGTTGGCTAGCCCGGTCGGGCGAAGCGTTGGGGGCTGCAGGCGAGCGGGTCCTGGGGCGCGTGGGCTTGAAGCGGACCGCCAAACAGCCCGCGCCCCGCCCCCGCTACGCGAGGAGGCGCCGCCCGAGCGTCACCTCGGCAACGTCCAGATCCTCGGGTACCGTGACCTTGATGTTGTCCCGCGACCCCTCGACCACCTGGACCTTCCCGCCCATGCGCTCCACGAGCGAGGCGTCGTCCGTGCCCTCGTACTCGTCGCGGGCGGCGGCCTTGTGCGCCGCCAGCAGGATGCGCCGCCTAAAGACCTGCGGGGTCTGCGCGGCCCAGTAGAAGCTGCGGTCCGGGGTCGCCACGATCGTGGAGCCCTCCACGAGCTTAAGCGTGTCAACCGCGCGGGCGGCGAGGATGGCGCCGGCCACCTGATCGTCCGAGCGCACCGCCGCCGCAACGCGCTCGATCTGCTCGGGCTCCACCAGGGGGCGGGCCGCGTCGTGCACGGCCACCAGCGGGAGCTCGCGCGGGGTCGCGGAGAGGCCCGAGAGGACGGAGGCCTGCCTCGTGGCGCCCGAGGGCGCGAGGGTCGCGGGCTTGCTCAGGGCAACGCGCGAAAGCACGTCCCGCTCCACCTCTGAGAAGCGGTCGGGCGCGCAGGCCACGACGATGCGGTCAACCGAGGGGGCCCGGTCAAAGGCCATGAGGGACCAGCACAGAAGGGGCAGGCCGCAGAGCTCCACGAACTGCTTGCCCCGCGGGTCGCCGAAGCGCTCGCCCCTGCCGCCGGCAACGATGATGGCGCAGGTGTCGGCGCCGCCCCCGGCAGAGCCGAGGCGCTCCGCGGCGGCCTGGGCGCAGGGCGTCGTGGCGGCGCCCATCACGCGCCTCTCCCCCACATGCGGTGGAGGCTGTTCGCCAGCACGCCGGGGTTCTTGACGCCAATCTCGCCGAGGCGCGACGGGTCGTCGTCCACCACGTCGAGGACCTCCTGGAGCGAGCCGTACTCGTCCACGATCTTGTCGGCCATGCCGTCCCGCACGACGGAGACGCGGGAGAGGGTGCGCAGGCCCAGCGGGGTCATGATGACGTCCTCGCCGCGACCGTCGGTGAAGCCCAGGATCTTGCCGATGAGCTTTGCCGAGCGCAGCTGCGTGTTCACGGTGTCGTGCAGGCGCCGCCTGATGGCGTCCGCCGCCTCCTCCGATGAGTCCACCGCGTAGTCCCTGATCATGAGGGTGTAGGCCTCGTCCATGCCGGCAAGGTACTCCTCGCGCTGCATCCAGGCCACCTTGCCCTCGCTTCCCAGCTGCGCGATGCAGCCGTCGAGCTCCTCGCCCGCGCTCAGCAGCACCTCAAAGAGGTAGAGGACGTCCGTGACGTCGCCGAGCGTGACCACGTTGTCCAGCTCGAGGCTCGTGAGGCGCACGAGGCTGTGGTCGAGCTGGTTGCGCGTGTTCTGCATGGCAACGGTGAGCTGGTTCACCGTTGCGAGAAGGTCGCTCACGCTCTTGAGCTCGTAGCCCTTGCCGTCCACGAAGACGTGGACCACCGAGCGCCGCTCGGAGACCGCAATGACCGTGGCCTTGGTGAGCAGGCTCATGCGCGCCGCGGTGCGGTGGCGGGTGCCCGTCTCGGAGGCCGGCAGGGACGGGTCCGGGTAGAGGTGGTAGTTGGCGCGCAGGATCTTGGTGATGTCACGGTCAATCACCACGGCGCCGTCCATCTTGCAGAGCTCGAAGAGGCGGTTGGCCGTGAACGAGACGTCGAGCTTGAACCCGTCATCGCCGGCGGCGAGCACGTTCTCCGTGTCACCCACGCAAATGAGCGCGCCCATGTGCCCGGCGAGAATCATGTCGAGCGCGAGGCGCAGGGGCGTCCCCGGCGCCGTGTTCCTGATGGCCGCCTCGAAGCGCTGCTCGCGCTCGACGGCGCCGACGTTCTTCTGGGATGCATCCATGGGCGCCCTCCGTGGGAAGGCCGGCCGCAAGGGCCGACGGCTCGTTATGCAAGTATATCGTGCGGTCCGCGGGCGCGGGGACCCGCGCCGGCCTCCCCGGGGCGCGGGGCCCGCGCGGCCCTAGGCCCCGGAGGCGAGCATGCCGCCGCCCGCGACGCCCGGTGACGTCTCGGCAACGGGCGGCAGGCCCGGCGACGCGAGGGTCTCGCGGCGCCGGGGCTCGGGAATCTCGCCGGTCGCGTGCTCGAACACGAGCTGGCCGTCCTTCTCGTCCACGCGGATGATCTCGCCCCGGTGCCAGACGCCCTGGAGAAGCTCCTCGGAGAGGGGGTCCTCGATGAGCGTCTGGATGGCGCGGCGCAGCGGCCGGGCGCCGTAGACGGGGTCGGCCCCCTCCTTGGCCACCAGGTCGCAGGCGGCATCCGTGAGCTCGATGGACATGCCCTGGGCAATGAGCCGGTCGCGCAGGTCCGCCACCATGAGCTCCACGATGCCGCGGAGCTGCTCGGCGGTGAGGGACGTGAAGACCACGACCTCGTCCACGCGGTTGAGGAACTCCGGGCGGAAGTGCTTCTTGAGCTCGGACATCACGCGGCTCGTGATCTCCTTGTCGGAGAGGCCCGCCGACCCCTGCGCCGAGAAGCCCATCGTGGAGGTCTGGGCGATGTCGCGCGCCCCGATGTTGGACGTCATGATGATCACGGTGTTGGAGAAGTCCACGGTGCGACCCTGACCGTCCGTGAGACGCCCCTCCTCGAGAATCTGGAGCAGGACGTTGAAGACGTCGGGGTGGGCCTTCTCAACCTCGTCGAAGAGCACGACCGAGTACGGGCGCCGGCGCACGGCCTTGGTGAGCTCGCCGCCCTCGTCGTAGCCCACGTAGCCGGGAGGGGCGCCCACGAGCTTGGAGACGGTGTGCTTTTCCATGAACTCGGACATGTCAAAGGAGATGAGCGCGTCCTCGGAGCCAAAGAGGAACTCCGCCAGCGCCTTGGCGAGCTCGGTCTTGCCCACGCCCGAGGGGCCGAGGAAGATGAACGAGCCGCCGGGGCGGCGTGGGTCCTTGAGCGGGGAGCGGCTGCGGCGGATGGCGCGGGCCACCTTGGTCACGGCCTCGTCCTGGCCCACGACGCGCTGGTGCAGCACGTCCTCGCAGCGCAGGAGCTTGGAGGCCTCGGCCTCGGTGAGGCTCGAGACGGGGACGCCGGTCATGGAGGAGACCACGTCGGCCATGTCCTCCTCGTCGACGGTCACCACGTTGGCGGCCAGCTCCTCGCGCCACGCGGCCTCGAGCTCGTCGCGGCGCGCCACGAGCGCCTTCTCCTCGTCGCGCAGGCGCGCCGCCTCCTCGAACTCCTGGGCGGCCGCGGCGGAGGACTTCTCGTCGCGCACGCGGGCGAGGTCGGCGTCGGCCTGGGCGATCTCGGGCGGCAGGGCCGTCTTGTGCACGCGCGTGCGCGCGCCGGCCTCGTCGAGCACGTCGATGGCCTTGTCGGGCAGGAAGCGGTCCTGGACGTAGCGGTTCGAGAGCGTCACCGCCGCCTTCACGGCGGCGTCGGTGTAGCGGACGTGGTGGTGCTTCTCGTAGCGGTCCTTGAGTCCCTCCACGATCTTGACGGCGTCCTCCGGGGAGGGCTCGCCCACGGTGACGGGCTGGAAGCGGCGCTCGAAGGCGGAGTCCTTCTCCACGTGCTTGCGGTACTCCTCCACGGTGGTGGCGCCTATGACCTGGATCTCTCCGCGCGAGAGCGGGGGCTTGAGGATGGACGCGGCATCGATGGAGCCCTCGGCCGAGCCAGCGCCTATCACGGTGTGGATCTCGTCGATGAAGAGGATGTCGTCCTCGGAGCCCTCGAGCTCCTTGACCACCTTCTTCATGCGCTCCTCGAACTCGCCGCGGTACTTGGATCCGGCGACGAGGCTTGCGAGGTCGAGGGTCCAGATCTGCTTGCCGCGCAGGATGTCGGGGACGTTGCCCCCGGCGATGAGCTGGGCGAGCCCCTCCACGACGGCGGTCTTGCCCACGCCCGGGTCGCCCAGGATGAGCGGGTTGTTCTTCTGGCGGCGCGCCAGAACCTGCATGACGCGCTCGATCTCGCGGTCACGGCCAATCACCGGGTCGAGCTTGCCCTCGGAGGCGAGCTTGGTGAGGTTGCGGCCGTACTGCTCGAGGACGGAGCCCTCGTCGTCACCCCGCTGCTCTGGGCCAAAGCCCACCATGCGCACGTCGGCCGTGGCGGGGTGACCGCCCTTGGAGGGCTCCTTGGCCATGAGCTCGTTCACAGCGTTGCGCACCGCGTCCGCCGAGACGCCCATCTGGCGAAGGACGTCCATCGCGCGGCCGTTCCCCTCGGCCACGATGCCGAGGAGCAGGTGCTCGGTGGAGATGTAGGTCTGGCCGTGCGCCATCGTCTCCCGGTAGGCGCCCTCCAGCACGCGCTTGGCGCGCGGGGTGAAGGGGATGTGGCCGCCGGGGACCGGCTCGGTCTCGCTTGGGGTGAGGCTGCGCACCGTGGCGAGCGCCTCGTCGTAGGAGACGTCGAGCTTCTCGAGCGCCTGGGCGGCGACGCCCTCCCCCTCCTTGATGAGCGCGAGGAGCAGGTGCTCGGTGCCCACGTACATCTGGCCGAGGCCGCGCGCCTCGTCCTGGGCGAGGCTCATGACCTTGCGCGCCTTGTCGGTAAACTTCTCAAACATCGAGGTCGTCCTCCCGTGACACATTCACAGGACAAGTTTGTACCCAGCGTGCTCGAAGAGCAAACATCCTTGGTGACGCCCCGTCATGTGCGGGGCGTCGGAAGGCGTGGGGCCGGCGCAACACGCGTGCCTCCCCCACGCCCGCTACTTTCCAAAGGTGTCCCGGTCCGGCGCAATCTGCTGCATCGCGCGGATGGTGCGCGAGAAGAGCTCGTCAAGCTCCCAGCCGCAGAGCTCGGCGCCCCTGCGGATGACGTCGCGGTCGCAGCCGGCGGCAAAGCGCTTGTCCTTGAACTTCTTCTTGAGCGACTTCACCTCGAGGTCCATGACGGACTTGCTCGGCCGCATGAGCACCGCCGCGCCAATGAGCCCGGTGAGCTCGTCCACGGCAAAGAGGACCTTCTCCATGGGCAGCTCGGGCGCCGGCAGCTCGGGGTTGTTCATCGAGTTGTGGGACTGGATGGCGCGCACCAGGGGCTCGGAGCCGCCGGCCTCGCGGATGAGCTCGGCGGCGTAGGTGGTGTGGCCCTGCGGGTCGTCTCCGTGCTCCTCCCAGTCGAGGTCGTGCAGGATGCCCACGACCTCCCAGAAGTCGGCGTTCTCGGGGTCCATCTCCTCGGCGAGCACGCGCATCACCCCGCCCACGGTCGCGCCGTGCTCGAGGTGGAACGGCTCCGTGTTGTGCGCGGCGAGAAGCGCGAGCGCGCCCTCGCGGCCGATGCCGGCCACGAGCGCCTGGGCGCCCGCGCCCGCCGCCGCGGCTGCCGCGACCTTCTCGGAGTCCTCGGCGATGGCGTCCACGGACGCCGCCGCGTTGTCGGTGACGGCGCCGGCCACCTGCGCCTCGATGTCCGCCTTGGTGACGGTCTCGGGCTTCATCGCGGGGAAGAGCAGCACGTCGCGGATGGAGGGCTGGTCGCAGAAGAGCATGACCATGCGGTCGATGCCGTAGCCGATGCCCCCCGCCGGCGGCATGCCGTACTCGAGCGCGCGCACGTAGTCGTAGTCGTAGCCCATGGCCTCGTCGTCCCCCATGCCCTTGGCGGCAACCTGCTCGGCGAAGCGACCGGCCTGGTCCACGGGGTCGTTGAGCTCGGAGAAGGCGTTGGCGTACTCATGCCCGGCGATGACGAGCTCAAAGCGGTCGGTGAGGCGCGGGTCCTCGGCCTTGCGCTTGGAGAGCGGCGAGACCTCCTCGGGGTAGTCGCAGACGAAGGTGGGGTTCACGATGGTCTTCTCGCCCAGCTCGTCGTAGAGCTCAAAGAGCAGCTTGCCCGCGCCCCAGCCCGGCTGGACCTCGATGCCGTTCTTCTCACAGAGCTCGCGCAGGTGCTCCACGGGCGTGTCCATGTCCACGCGCTCGCCCACGCACTCGGAGGCCACCTCGGAGAGCGGGCGGCTCGCCCAGGTGCCGGACATGTCGATCTCCTGGCCCTGGTAGGTGATGACCTCGTGGCCCTCCTCGCAGCCGCAGACCTCGCGCGCGAGCATCTTGAAGAGGCCCTCGGTGAGCTCCTTCATGCCATCGAGGTCGGAGTAGGCGCAGTAGGCCTCCATCGAGGTAAACTCGGGGTTGTGCGTGAGGTCCATGCCCTCGTTGCGGAAGTTGCGGCCGATCTCGAAGACGCGCTCCAGGCCGCCCACGATGAGGCGCTTGAGCGGCAGCTCCGTGGCGATGCGCAGGTAGAAGTCGCGGTCGAGCGCGTTGAAGTGCGTCACGAAGGGCTTGGCGTTGGCGCCGCCGAGGATGCCGTGCATCATCGGCGTCTCCACCTCCATGTAGCCGTCCGCCTCCATGTGGCGGCGGATGAGCGAGACGATCTGGCTGCGCTTGCGGAAGACGTCGCGCACCTCGGGGTTCATGATGAGGTCCACGTAGCGCTGGCGGTAGCGGACCTCGCGGTCCGTGAGGCCGTGGAACTTCTCGGGCAGCGGGCGCAGGGCCTTAGAGAGCATGGTGAGCGACGTCGGGGAGACGGAGAGCTGGCCGCGGCGCGTGCGCATGACGCAGCCGGTGGCGCCCAGGATGTCCCCGAGGTCGAGGTTGGCGAGAAGCGCCCAGCCCTCCTCGCCAAGCACGTCGCGCCGACAGAAGAGCTGGATGGAGCCGGAGACGTCCTCGAGCACGACGAAGGCCGCCTTGCCCTGCTTGCGCAGCGCCCGGATGCGGCCGGCGACGCTCACCACGTCCTCAGTGTCGGCGCCGTCCTCGAGCCCGGCGTAGCGCTCCTCGAGCTCCGCGGCGTGCGCGGTGACCTCGGACGCTATGGGATACGGGTTCACCCCCGCGTTCATGAGCGCCTGGCGGCGCGCGCGGCGCATCGTGCGCTCGTCGGTTGCGACTGCGGTGGTCTCCTGGGCCATGTGTCTCTCCTCACGTGTCAAAAATGCGCCCCGTACCTGCGACGCTGCAGACACGGGGCGCTACGGTTCGCTCTCGCAGGAAGCGGTCGGCTAGCGGCTGATGCTGGTGACGGTGTACGTCCTGACCCTGCCGGACGGGGCCACGACCTCGACCTCGTCTCCCTCGCGGTGGCCGACGAGGGCCGCGCCCACGGGGGACTCGTTCGAGATCTTGTGCTCGAGCGAGTTGGTCTCGGTGGTGCCCACGATGGTGAACGTGGACGTTGCGCCGCGCTCGTCCCTGAGCTCGACGGTGGTGCCGATGGAGACGGTGAGGTCGTGGGCGGAGCCCGCCTCAACGACCGTCGCCACCGAGAGGATCTGGCGAATCTCGCTCACGCGGGCGGCGTTACGCGCCTCCTCCTCCTTGGCGGCGTCATACTCCGAGTTCTCGGAGAGGTCGCCGAAGCCGCGGGCCTCCTTGATGCGCTCGACGATCTCTTCGTGCTTCTCGCCCTCGCGGTAGGCGAGCTCCTCGACGAGCTTCTCGCGACCCTCGGCAGTGAGCTCGATCTTCTTCATGCTGTCCATGCGCTGCCCCTTCTGCCTGTGCTCGGTGTTACCTAGTTGAGCTTGTTTCCGCACTTGGAGCAGAAGGCGGCGTCGGCGTCGTTCTTGGCGCCGCACTTGGAGCAGAACACGCGGTCCTCGGACTCCGAGGAGGCGGCGACGTCAGCGTCGGCGTCCTCGTCGGCCTCAATGACCTCGACGGCGTCGTCATCGGACTTCTCGGAGGCCTTGGACTCCTCGGCCTCGCTGCCCTCCTCCATGCCCTCACGGACGTTCTTCACGGTCTTGCCAATGGCGGAACCAATCTTGGGGAGGTTCTTGGGTCCAAAGATGACGAGAACAACGATGAGGATGATGATGAGCTCAGGAGCGCCCAGGCCAAGTATCATGATGAGATGTCCTTCCAGTGCTAAGTGGGAGACGGACCACAACCCTAATATAGTATCAGCTAGTATATCGAGGGTAAACCCCACTCGCAAACTCTCGACGTGAGAAGCGAGCTCCCCCGCACGCTGCCTGGGAGGCCCCGTGAAAGAGCTGCTCGTCATCCTTGTCATTCTAACCGTCGTCTCCACCGCCGCGCTCGCCGCCACCCCGTGGCTGCTGCGCCGCCGCGGGGTGGACCTGCTGCGCACCAAGTTCGGCCTCACGCTCGTGTTTGACTCCGAGAACGCCGACGGCACGCCCGTGCGCCTGCTCAACGTCAACGGAACCTTCCAGTCCGTGAGCTACGTGCCCGAGGACCTGCGCTTCGAGCTCGCGTGCGTCTACCACCGCAAGATGGCAGAGGCCATAGAGGCGCTCGCCGCCGCGCGCAAGGCGGGGCCGGACCGGCCGCTCCGCGTGCTGGTGATGGGCGGAGGCGGCTACTCGCTGCCCAAGTACCTCGCGGCCTACGTCCCCGCCGCGCGCACGGACGTGGTCGAGGTGGACCCCGCGATCACGCGGCTGGCGCGCGAGCGCTTCTTCCTGGACGAGTGCCTCGAGAGGACGGGGGCCGAGTGCCAGGGGCGGCTCAACCTGGTGAACGACGACGCCTGGAGCTTCCTGCGCGCCGCGGCCGAGCCCTACGACGTGATCGTGAACGACGCCTTCTCGGGCAGGAGGCCCCTCGGGCCGCTGGAGACCGCCGAGGGCGCCCGCGTGATCCGCGAGCACCTGACCGCAGACGGCCTCTATCTCGCCAACGTGCGCTGCGCCTGCGCGGGGCGCGGGGCGCGGCCGCTCCGCGAGGTTGAGGAGGCCTTCTGCCGGGAGTTCTCCCGCGTGGCCTACGCCCCCGAGTGGGAGGACGAGCCCGCAAAGGCGGGCAACAACACCGTGACCGCCACGAACGACCTCTCGGCGAGGCTGCCCGAGGGCTCCGTCGTTGTGGGCTAGGCGCGAGGCGGCGATGGGAGGCCCCTTGATCAAGCTCTTTGCGAGCGACCTCGACGGCACGCTCTTCAACTTCATGCACCAGATTGACGGCGGCATCCTGCGCAGACTCCGCCGCGTGATCGCGGCCGGCAGGCACGTGGCCCCCGCCACGGGGCGCTGGGCAAGGTCGGGAGCCGAGCTCGGCTTCGGAGACCTGCCGGTGGAGGTGGTCGGCGGCAACGGCGCCTTCATCTACGCCGCGGACGGCGAGCTGCTGCGCAGCGTGGAGATTGCGCCCGAGGCCGTCGAGGAGCTGCTCGAGGCGTTCCCCCGCTGCTGCTTCACCTGCATCGCGACGGAGGGCACCTTTGTCCGCGGGTCGCGAGAGGACCAGATGAAGAGCTTCCGCTCCCGCGGGCTCCAGGGCCACCTGCTCGCCCTGAGCGGCAAGAGGACCGGCTGGGGCAACGACACGAACTTCGACCAGACCACCGCGGACGTCCTCGCGCACCGCATCTGCAAGGTCAACTTCCGCGACCCCGACCCCGGCGTCCAGGCGGAGCTCACGGCCTTTGTGGAGGAGCACGCGGACGCGGTGGTCAACGCCTCGTTCGACGGGGAGCTCTTCGAGGTCACGGAGAAAAGCGTCAACAAGGGCGAGGCCGTGGCGTGGCTCGCGCGGCACCTGGGCATCGGGGAGGACGAGGTGGCCGTCTACGGCGACGGCGGCAACGACATCGAGATGCTCGCGCGCTTTGAGCACGCCTACGCCACGAGCAACGCGCGCGACGACGCCAAGCGCGCCGCCGGCCACGTCATTGGGAACTGCGCCTTCCACGCCGTGCCGCGGCACATGCTGGCCACCGTCCGCCGCGAGGGCGAGCTGTAGGGGCGGCGGGGCC